>CAYWVA010000570.1:0-1869 GCA_964461545.1 uncultured Rhizobiaceae bacterium
GGGTCGACATAGCCCTTCTCGATCAGCAGCGATTCCAGCGCCTTGACGCGCAGCGCCGTGTCACTCATGGGAGCGTCGTCGTGGTGATCGTGGTCGTGGCTCACGGGCAAGTGTCTCGCTTTCGATCCCTTATCGTGCTCGACTGGGCTGAAAGGCGCAATGGGGAAAACTCATGAGCAGCAAGTTTAGCGGCATCCAAGCCTGCGTGTTCGATGCCTACGGGACGTTGTTCGACGTGCATGCACCGGTCGCACACGTGGCAGCGCGCATCGGGCCGCAGTCCGACGCCGTGTCGCGGCTGTGGCGTCAGAAGCAGCTCGAATACACCTGGCTGAGAAGCCTGATGCGGGCCCATGCGGACTTCTGGCAGGTGACGAGCGAGGCGCTCGACTATGCCCTCAGCGCCTATGCCATCGACGATGACGGCCTCAAGTCCGAGCTTATGGCCCTCTATCTGCGGCTCGACGCCTATCCGGACGCGGTCGAAACCTTGCAGCAGCTCAAAGCCAGCAGCCGGGTGACCGCCATCTTGTCGAACGGGTCGCCCGCCATGCTGGAGGCCGCCGTGGCCTCCGCGGGACTTGCCGCCCATCTCGATCACGTGATCTCGGTGGAAGAGGCCGGCATCTTCAAGCCCGACCCTCAGGTGTATAAGCTTGCGGTGCGCCATACCGGGGTGTCGGCCGACGCCATCTGCTTCGTCTCGGCCAATACCTGGGACGCCCAGGCTGCGGCGCATTTCGGCTTCCAGGTGGCGCGCATCGACCGGTTCGGCCTCAAGGACGAACGCATTCCAGGCGCACCTCGGGCCCTCATCAAGACCTTGACCGAGCTGCCGGCCGCCCTCGGCTGAAGCTCAACCGGCCGCGGCCTGGCTGGATGGGCTGGCGCGCAAGCCGGCATAGGCCCGCGCCGCTTTGCCAAAGGCCTCGAACAGTTTCACTGAGCAGGGATTGGCTGAGGCCTTGTATTCGGGGTGCCACTGGACGCCCAGCGCAAACCCTGCCGCGTCCTTGACCGAAACTGCCTCGATCACGCCGTCAGAGGCGCGCGCCTCCACGGCAAGGCGGTCGGCAAGCCGGGCGATGCCCTGCCGGTGTACCGAATTGACCATGGCGCGGCGCCTGCCGAGGATGGCTTCGAGCTGGCCGCCGGGCGTGATGGCGATGGGGTGCACGGGGCCATAGCGCACATCGAGGTCGTCGGAGGCCGGGGCGCGGTGGTCGAGCCGGTCGGGCGCGCGCTGGATCTCGCCTTCCAGCGTGCCTCCCAACGCCACGTTGAGCTCCTGAAAGCCGCGACAGATGCACAACAGCGGCATGCCCCGCGCCAGCACCTTGACGATCAGCGCCAGCGTGGTTGCATCGCGGCCGTGATCATAGGGCTCGTGTTCGCGGGCCGGCTCAGCGCCGTAGTGCGGCGGATGGACGTTTGAGGTTGCGCCGGTCACCACGACGCCCGAGAGATGGTCGAGCAAGGCATCGAGATGGCTGTCTCCACTCGCCGGGAGCACGACGGCATGGCATCGCGCGATCTCGGTCACGGCGCGCAGGTATTTGTCGCCGACCGAATGAAACAGCAGGCCGTTCTTTTCATAGGTATCGGCGGGAACTCCCACCAGGGGCAATCCGGTTCGTATCATCTCGTCCATGCTCAGGTTCAACGCGATCCGGCTGTCATACTCCACCGGCCAGTCCCGGTCCAACGCCGGCGTCTGAATCCATCATGCTCTGGACGGGCGGTCTGCACTGCCTGCGGGCGAATCTGAGAGAAGCGGTCCCATGGATCAAAAGCTTTCCGCTTCCCTCACCCTTGTCATCCTCCGGCGGCCTCACACTTTGCAGCAATCCACTACTCACCATTCACTAT
>CAYWVA010000571.1:0-1869 GCA_964461545.1 uncultured Rhizobiaceae bacterium
ACGATGAACAGCCCGGACACCGCCATGGTGAAGGTCGCGATCATGGGGAACACGCCCGCCGAGGACAGCGAGGAGAAACCGGAGATGCGCCAGGCCTGCCAGCAGGCGAGCAGGCTGAAGACCAGCAGCGCGAGGCTGAAGGCGAGTTCGCCCGGCCGCCGCGTGTGCAGTTCGAGCATGTCACTCTCCCCCGAGGACCGGAACCAAAGGAGCAGGCCCGGCCGTGCAGGCCAGGGCCGCCAGTCTCGGTCGTGCTACGGACGCGGGATGCCGAAGTCCTCCGGCGAGCGCTTCGTCGCGCCGCTGTCGTGCAGCACCCAGGTCGTCACCGATTGCCACTTATTGAGAAAGTCCTCGGCCTCCTTGCCGGAGATGTTCATCATGACGTTGCCGCGGTTGGCCATCAGCGTGGTGAAGGACTCCGATTCGGCACCGATTTTGAAGGCGTCGACCAGCCTGACCTTCACGTCGTCCGGCGTGTCGGACTTCACCCAGACGCCGTAGAACGGTCCCCACGGCAGGTATGCCGCCATGTCGGGAAACTCCTCGGTGATCGGCGGGACGTCCGGGAAGCCGTCGATCGGCTCGCCGTTGACCACGGTCAGGGCGCGTAGCTGGCCGCCCTTGATGAGTTCGGCCGCGGCCGAGATGCCCGACGGCATGTAGTCGACATGGCCGCCCTGCAAGGCAGTGAGGCCGGGGCCCTCGCCGTCGAACGGCACGGCGGTCACCTCGTGTGGCGCCACGGAGTTGAGCAACGCGCCGACCACGTGCGGAAGGCCGCCCGGGCCAGTCGAGCCCATCTTGATCTCGCCGGGCCGGCTCTGGGCGTCCTCGACCAGTTCCTTGAAGCTCTGCCACGGCGCATCGGCCCTGACGACGACCACGGCGACGCCGCGGCCCAGGATGTTGACCGGATAGAACGCGCCGTAGTCGAGTTCCGACAGCCCCATGACGCCGTGGAGCTGCGGGTTCTCCGCGCCATAGAGCAGCGTGTAGCCATCAGCCGGTGCGGCATGGACATAGGCCACCGAGATCGCGCCGGCCGCGCCAGCCTTGTTCAGCATGACGATCGGCTTGCCGAGTTCCTCCTCGACCACCGGCGTCACGCCGCGGGCCACCACATCGGTTGCGCCGCCGGCACCCCACATGATGACGCCGAGTATCTCGCGCTCGGGAAAGGTCTGGGCCGCCGCCACGCCGGCGAACAGGGACAGGGCCGCGGCGGCCCCAAGCAATTTACGGATCATGATTTCTTCCTCCCTTGGCCGCCCTCCGGCGGCGCGTTCGTGCGGGGATCTTCTGAACCAGAATCGGCGACAGCGCAATGAACCTGACGGATTCGGGTCGCGAGCTCTATTGCTTCGTGCAGAGCGAGCACAACTGTCGCACCTAAAGAAAAGGCCCCGGCAGTAAGGCCAAGGGAGAGCTGGGCGGGTGTTAGCGCAGGCAGAGCAGGGTGATGAGGCTGACCACTTCAATAAGCATCAGCAATGCGATCCACTGAGCCGCCTTGCCGGTCATCGCTGAGGGCTGGGGAGAGTGTTCGTAGGGCATTAGTGCCGCCTCCGATGGTCTACATGATGACCATAGCACCCGCAGCTGAAAGCGCCGTCAATCGATCGCCTGGATTCTGGGCAGTCGTGCAGCGGCCGCGTTAACTATTCCAGATCCGAAAGCCCCGGCCAGCGCCAACCGACCGGGGCCTTCCCTGCCCTCATCGGGATGGGTTTGTGAGGTCTGGCAGGGAACGCCACTGTGCGCTTGGAAGGTGGACATGGGCGGGCGGGACTTGAGCAGTTTTGTGACATTTCGCTGGCGAGCTAGCGGGCATCAAAAAAGCCCCGGCGCTGGGCAGGCGCTGGGCCG
>CAYWVA010000572.1:0-1866 GCA_964461545.1 uncultured Rhizobiaceae bacterium
GCCGCGGTGGCGATGCGCCGGCTCGGCGCCGACACCGCGGTGCTGGCCAAGATCGGCCGCGACGGCAATGGCGAGCGCATCGTGGAGTTCCTCGCCGCAGAGGGCGTCGATACGGCGCGCCTCATCGACACCGACGAGGACGCCACCGGCCAGGCGGTGCTCGTCTCCTCGCACGACCGCAACCAGACCATCTTCACCCAGCGCGGCGCCAACGGCCTCATTCGCACCGACGAACTGGCGGAGGAGGTCTTCGTCGGCCGCGACCTCGTCTATGTCTCGGCGCTGAGCAACCGTTCGGCCGACTGCTTTCCCCACATCATGAATCAGGCGATGGCTGCGGGCGCCTTCGTGTCGGCCAATCCCGGCATCCGCCAGATCACCTCGCGCACCGAGGCGCTGTTGTCGTCGGTGGCCGGGCTCGGGCTCCTGGCGGTCAATCGCGTGGAGGCCAATGCGCTGGTGCCGGCCGTGGCGGGGCGAGCCGCCGGGCGTCCGGCACGACGGCTTGAGGATGCCGAATGGCCCGGAGAACCGCCGCGCCTGATGCGCCACGGCCTGTCGTTCGGTGGCTTCGACATGGCGCTGACGACGTTCTTGTCCGGCCTGATGCAGGTCAGCGGCATCGTGCGCGCCGCCGTCACCGACGGCACCGAAGGGGCGTTTGTCGCCGACAAGTCGGGCCTCTACTACTGTCCGAGCCTCGAAGTGGAGGTGATGGGGACCGCCGGGGCCGGCGACGCGTTTACCGCCACCTTGAGTCTCATGCTCGCCTCCGGCGCCGAGCCTGCCCAGGCGCTGAGGGCCGCCGCTGTCAACTCCGCCTCTGTTGTCACCTATTCCGATACCACCCTCGGACTGCTCGATCGCGGCGCGATGGAGGACCGGGTCGGCGCGCTCGGCGCCGATCTTCCGGTCCACTTCCAGCCCTGGGTCGGGTGAAATTCCGTTGAGGTCTTGACGAGGCCACATAGGCCGGCACACTGGAGGCATGATGACACCCATGAAGATGGCGCTGCTTGCAACGCTTGTGATGGCAGGGGCCGGCGAGCTTGCCGCTGCGCCGTGCTCAAAGGACATGGCCTTCGGGCCTTGGCTTGACGGGGTGCGCGCCGAAGCGGCAGCCCAAGGGATCTCGCCGGCGACCATCGCAGCGGCGCTCGACGGCGCCAGGTACGATGAGTCGATCGTGGCCCGCGACCGGCGCCAGAGCGTGTTCTCCCAGACCTTCCTGGAGTTCGCCGGGCGCATGGTGAACCAGCACCGGCTGGACCACGGCAGGGCCAATCTCAATAAGCATAGTGCAGCCTTCCAGCGCATCGAGCAGCAATGGGGCGTGCCGGGCCCGGTGATCGCCGCCTTCTGGGGGCTGGAGACAGATTTCGGCGCCAATATCGGCGATCTGCCCACCATCAACTCGCTGGTGGCCATGGCCTATGACTGCCGCCGGCCGGAGCGCTTCCGGGGCGAACTCATTGCCGCACTCAAGATCATCGAGCGCGGCGACCTCGCCGTCCACGAGATGGTCGGGCCATGGGCGGGCGAGCTTGGACAGCTCCAGTTCCTGCCGTCGCACTACTACACCTATGCCGTCGACTTCGACGGCGACGGGCGGCGCGACCTGTTGCGCAACAGCACTGATGCGCTGGCCTCGGCCGCCAACTACATGGCCAGCATCGGCTGGCGCCCGGGAGAGCCGTGGCTTGAGGAAGTGCGGGTGCCGGGCGAACTGCCGTGGCATGAGGCCGATCTTGCCATCAACCATCAGCGCGCCCAGTGGGCGCGCTGGGGCGTGACCTTGGCCGATGGGCGGGCGCTGCCGGCCGACTCCATGCCGGCGGCGCTGATCTTGCCGATGGGGCGCAACGG
>CAYWVA010000573.1:0-1858 GCA_964461545.1 uncultured Rhizobiaceae bacterium
GAGCTGCGCTACTGGTCGGTGTCGCGCCAGGAGGCCTATGCCACCGCCGAGATCGCCACCCGGCGGTATCTGGAAACCGAAGGCCGCCGTTAAGACGTTTTGGTTCGGTTGCATACGGTCCCAGCATGCGGGACAGACGGGCCGCTCGGGTTGTTGAGACACAGCACCTTGGGCTAGCCTGTGCCAAGCCTGCAAGGCGCGTTGGCTAGGGCCTTGCCTCTCGAACCACAGCAGGTTCACCATGACGACCTACAACATCCTGATCATGGGCGCGTCCTACGGCTCGCTCCTGGCGACAAAGCTTCTGTTCGGCGGCCATAGCGTGAAGCTGGTCTGCCTGCCTGAGGAAGCCGATCTCATCAATTCGGAAGGTACGCGCGTGCGCCTGCCGGTGAAGGGCCGCGACGAGCTTGTCGAGATCGCCTCGGCCAAACTGCCGGGCAGATTGTCGGCCGGCGGCACCGACGACGTCGATCCGGCCGACTACGATCTGGTGGTGCTGGCCATGCAGGAGCCGCAGTACCGTGCCCCTGGGGTGCGCGATCTCTTGCAGCGGGTGGCGCGCGCCAAGGTTCCGTGCCTGTCGTTGATGAACATGCCGCCTCTCACCTATCTCAAGCGCATCCCCGGTCTCGACACCGAGAGGCTGAAACCGGCCTATACGGAGGCCGGCGTATGGGACGGCTTCGACCCGGCGCTGATGTCGCTGTGCAGTCCCGACCCGCAAGCCTTCAGGCCGCCGGAGGAAAAGCCCAACGTTCTGCAGGTGACGCTGCCCACAAACTTCAAGGCGGCGCGCTTCGAGGCCGATGCGCACACCGACATGCTGCGCGCCCTGCAGGCCGACATCGAGGCGGCGCGCTTCGACCCCGGCAGCGGTCCGGTAGAGCTGCCGGTCAAACTCAAAGTGCACGAGTCGGTCTTCGTGCCGCTGGCCAAGTGGGCGATGCTGCTGACCGGCAACTATCGTTGCGTGACGCCCGCAGGGGTGCGAGCAATCAAGGACGCGGTGCACAGCGACGTCGAGGAGTCGCGCTCGGTGTATGACTGGGTGTGCGAGCTTTGCGTTGCGCTTGGCGCGGACCCGAGCGACCTGGTGCCGTTTGAGAAATATGCCGCAGCCGCCAAGGGCTTGGTGCGCCCGTCTTCCGCCGCGCGGGCGCTGTATGCCGGGGCGCCCAATATCGAGCGGGTCGACAAGCTGGTGCAGTTGGTCGCGGCCCAGAAGGGCATGGCCAATCCGGTCGTCGATGAAACGGCTGCCCTGGTGGATGCGCAGCTGAAGTCGAATCGCGCCGCGGCAGCCTAGCCCCGCACATTTCCCGCTGACTTCATCAAGGTCTGACGGCCTCGTGCCGGAACTTATTCACATCTGGAAACGTTAATGTAATCCCTCGTCGAACTGTGAGTTTCCAGGACATCGATTGACCGGGTTTTCAGATGCAAGCGGTATGGTTCACCAGAGACCCAAGCTATGGTCCACGCCCTGCCGGCATTTCGGCTTCCTGCCCCCTCGCAGGATAACTTGCCCCGGTCGGTTCGCTGGCCGGGGATTTTTTCCTGGCCCTGATTGGCGTGGACCTCCGGGCTAGCCTGTTGGCCGCGTTGGGCCGGGGAGGGCATCGAGTATCGCCCCGCTGGGCGGGCGCAGGGCTTCCTGAAGCAGCCAGTCGTGGAACAGCCGGGCGGGCTGGCTCATCGCGACCTCGCGCGGACGGATGAGATAGAAGCCGCGGTCGGACTTGAGAGACGCCTCCACCGGGCGTACCAGATCCCCGTCGGCGATGAAGTCCTCCGCCAGCCGCCGGCCGCACAGTGCGATGCCCTCGCCGCGCAGCGTCGACTGGATGAGCACCAG
>CAYWVA010000574.1:0-1846 GCA_964461545.1 uncultured Rhizobiaceae bacterium
AGTGCTGTCCGATGAAGCCGATGAGCGAGGAGCATTTCGCCATCCTGCGCCGGCACATGGCTGAGGTGGTGGCGATCCACGCCGATCTGTCTGGCGACGAGCTCGGTAAGCCGGCTCTCGCTGAGCGGGTGATGACGGCGATGCGGCGAGTGCCCCGGCACCGCTTCGTTCCCGACGCGGTTGCGCCTTATGCATACCAGGATATGCCGCTGCCGATCGGTTTCGACAAGACAATTTCGCAGCCTTTCATCGTGGCTTTGATGACCGATCTTCTTGATCCGCAGCCGCACGAATCGGTGCTCGAGATCGGCACTGGGCTGGGCTACCAGGCGGCTATCCTGGCGGAGTTGGCGGGCCAGGTGTGGAGCGTCGAGGTCATCGAGGAGTTCGCCCGCCAGGCTGAAGCGACTCTGCGGCACCTGGGCCGAAGCAACGTCGCCATCCATATCGGCGATGGCTCTCGCGGATGGCGCGAGCATGCCCCGTACGACAAGATCGTCGTGACGGCCGCAGCGGCGCAGTGCCCGCCGCCCCTGCTCGAGCAGCTCAAGCCGGGCGGGCGCATGGTCCTACCCATGGGCTCAGCCGACGCGCAGCGTCTCACGGTCGTCAACAAGGATTCCGCCGGGGTTTGCGCATTTCACCAGCACATCCCGGTCCGCTTCAGCGAGCTCGAAACGGTGAGATAGGATGCGGACCGGGAGCCGATGCGGTGACGGATCAGGCGGCGTCGCCCGCCGGGACCGTGGAGGCCGCTCTGTTGCGCTTCTTGTGCGACAACTTTTTGGTCGGCGCGGTCGCGCGTGCGGCCACGACCGGCACCTCGACCTCGATCTCGAGCGTCGAGATGTCTTTGCCGCGCTCCACTCTCACCTCGACCGCGTCGGGGTCGATCTTGACGTGCTTGCCAACGACAGCAAGAATTTCCTCGCGCAGGATGGCTACGAGGTCGGGTTGGCTGCCGGAGCTTCGTTCGTGAGTCAGTAGGATCTGCAGGCGCTCGCGCGCGGCAGGCGCAGTTTGGGTGCGGGCCTGCGTGAAAAAGCGGGCACGCGTGAAGAACTGCAGCAGGCTCATGCCGCCCTCCTTCCAAACAGCTTGGTGAGCAGGTTCGGTCTGGACGGGATGGTCATCGAGACGTCTTGGCCGCTCAGCCGCTTGGCGGCCTCGACATAGGCCCGCGCCGGGGCGCTTGCCGGGTTGTTGAGGGTCACCGGCGCGCCGACGTTCGAGGCCTTCAGGATCTCCCTGCTTTCGGGGATGATCCCCAGGAGCGGGATGGACAGGATCTCGAGCACGTCGTCGACCGTCAGCATGTCACCGCGCCCGGCCCTGGTGGGGTCATAGCGCGTCAGCAGCAGATGCTTGTCCACCTGCTCGCCCTTGGCTGCCTTCACCGTCTTGGAGTCGAGCAGCCCGATGATGCGGTCCGAATCGCGCACCGAGGAGACCTCCGGGTTGGTGACGATCACCGCCAGATCGGCGTGACGCATCGCCAGCGTCGCTCCGCGTTCGATACCGGCCGGGCTGTCGCAGATCACCCAGTCGAACTGCTCCTTGAGTTCTGCAACGACGCGCTCCACGCCCTTCTCCGACAAAGCTTCCTTGTCGCGGGTCTGGGAAGCGGCGAGCAGAAACAACGTGTCCAGCCGCTTGTCGCGGATCAGGGCCTGAGCAAGTCGCGCGTCGCCTTGAGCGACGTTGATCAGATCGTAGACCACCCGGCGCTCCGCCCCCATCACCAGATCAAGGTTGCGCAACCCCACGTCGAAATCAACGATAGCGACTCGTTTGCCCGTCTGAGCCAGGGCGGCTCCGAGGGCGGCCGTCGACGTGGTCTTGCCCA
>CAYWVA010000575.1:0-1846 GCA_964461545.1 uncultured Rhizobiaceae bacterium
TCACCTGGCTGCCGTCGGCGAGCAGGCGCAACTCCACCACGTCGCCGGGCATCAGCCGGAGCAGGACGAAGACCAGCACCGCCACGCCGAGCAGCGTCGGGATCATCAACAAGATGCGGTGTATCGTGTAGCGGAGCATCGCGGCCAGCCGGACAAGGGGCCAAGGGAACCGGGCGGCCCGCCGGGCCGCCCGGTAAGTTCATGCTACTGGTCGAGCCAGACGTCCTGGAGGTCCTGGTTCAGGTAGTGGCTCGGCGACATGTACCAGTTCTGGAGCTGGTTCCACGTGATGATGATCCGGTGCCACCAGATGGTGGGGATCGTATAGGCCTCCGTCAGTGCATGCTCCTCGAACTCGCGCAGGATCGCCTTGCGGGCCTCGGTGTCGAGCTCGCCCTTCTGCCGGTCGTAGAGCTCGTCCAGCTTGGGGTCCTCCGAGCCCGAATAGTTGATCGGCGCCCGGCTCGCGGAGATGTACTTGGCCAGCTGGAGGTTGGGGTCGTCCACCGCGTCACAGTTGAAGTCGAGCCCGGCGTCATAGTTGCCACCGCGCAGGTTGGACAGATAGGCGCTCGTCTCCGGCTGCTCGTGGCCGACATTGAGACCGATCTGCCGCCACTGGTCGATCAGGAAGACGCCGACGTGTGTGTAGGGCATCGGAACGTTGCGGTTGAGCAGCGCGAAGCTGAGGTTCTCCTGCCCGGCCTCCTGGAGGAGTTGCTTCGCCTCGGCCCGAGCCGCCTCGATATCCCTGCCGAAGCCGGGATATTGGGTCAGTTCGTCTTCGCTGGCGGCGAGTTCAAAGCCCGGCCTGAGCAGCCCGCCAACATGGCGTACCAGCGCGATCCGCGACAGATGCTCGGCACCGGCCCAGCGGTCGACAGCAAGCGACAGCGCGCGGCGCACCCGGGCGTCGTCGAATGGCGGCCGGTTGATGTTGAAGGAGACCACCAGGCTACAGATCCAGGGCGATTCCTCCACCCGGATCTGATCGCCAAGCGCCTGTACCAGCCGGTCGCGGTCGGCCGGCGAATGGCCGCGGAACTCGGCCAGCACCTCGCCGGCCTGCAGGGCGCTCACGCGCGCCGAGGTATCGGTGATGAAGTAGGCGCGGAAGCTGTCGAGATAGGGCCGGCCTTCGACATGATAATCCTCGTATCGCTCGCCGACCCAGTGCGACCCGGCGGCGTGCTCGACGAACCGGAACGGGCCGGTTCCGAGGACGTTTCGCTCCGGAAACTGCGGATCCTCGGCAAGCTTTTCGGCGCTGTAGATGCAGTCCCACGGCGAGGCGAAGTTGGTCAGCATCGAGGCATTGCGCTCGCTGAGATTGAACACGATTGTGTGGTCGTCGGGCGTGTCGATCGACTCGATGTCGGAATAGGCCGCGGCGCGGATCGAGGTGACGCCCTCCGGCGGGTTGGCGATGCGCTCGTAGGTCGCCTTCACGTCACGCGACGTGAACGGCGTGCCGTCATGGAAGGCGACGGTCTGATGCAAGTGAAACGTGTAGGTCAGGCCGTCATCCGATACCTCCCATGACTCCGCCAGATCACCCTTCACCTCAGGATAGTTCGGCTCGTCAAACTTCAGAAGCGTGTTGTAGTGCGGCCGAATGGGATGGATGAAGGCGAACGAGGTATTGGCGTGGCAGTCATAGTTGGGCGGCTCGGCGCTGACAGCAAAACGGAGCTCGCCTCCATACTTGGGCTCATCCGCCATCGCAGCCAGCGGCACCACGGCGAACATGGCGCACAGCGCGGTCAGGGCCCGCAATTGGTATTTCATAATCTTCCTCCCTTGGTGGTTAAACGCTTTTGAGCTAAGCGTGCCGAAAATCACAGCT
>CAYWVA010000576.1:0-1838 GCA_964461545.1 uncultured Rhizobiaceae bacterium
GCCCTCATCAAGCCCGCCCAGACATTCACCGTGACCCTCGACAAGCAGCCGGACTTCTACGGCAACGACGTCATCTATCCGGTGCGGCTGTCATTCTCTCCCGGCCCGCAAGAGGAGATCGTCGTTGAAGCCGAGCTCGACGGGCAATTCATGGCGCGCGTCCAGGGAGGAACCGAAAACGGCCGGTCGCGCTATGTCGAGGCGCCATTCTACCTGGCCAAGGGCAAGATCGACTCGAGCCTCTACGGTACGGCGGTCGAAGAAGGGGTGCCGCCCTACATCATTGCCCAGTTGATGCAGGTGTTCTCTTTCGACGTCGACTTTCAGCGCCAGATCCATCCCGGCGACAGCTTCGAAGCCTTCTACGGCAACCCGCTGTCGGGCTCATCCACCAATCGCAAGGTGCTGCACTACGCCACCCTCAACCTGGGTAACCGAACCAAGACCTATTACCGCTTCACCACCCCCGACGACGGGGTGGCCGCCTATTATGACGAGACCGGCCAGAGCGCCAACAAGTTCCTCATGCGCACGCCGGTGAGCGGAGCGCGAATGACATCAAACTACGGCCTCAGGCGCCACCCGCTGCTCGGCTACACCAGGATGCACACCGGGGTCGATTTCGGCCTGCCCCATGGTTCCCCGATCAAGGCCGCCGGTGCCGGTTCGGTGACCCATGCCGGACGGGCCGGCGCCTATGGCATCACGGTGCGCATCAAGCACCAGAAGGGCTACGAGACGCTTTATGCGCACATGAGCAAGATCGCTCCGGGGATCGAGACCGGCGCCAAGGTCAATCAAGGGCAGGTCATCGGCTATGTCGGCGCCACCGGACGCGCCACCGGGCCCCACCTGCATTACGAGATCCGGGTCGATGGCAAGCCGGTCAACCCCATGAATGTCCAGGTTGCCGGCGGGCGACAGCTCAGCGGCGAGATGCTGGCGGCGTTCGAGCAGCACAAGCAGAAACTCGTCGCCATGATGCGCACCGCGCCGCCCTCAACGCAGCTGGCACAGATCGACTAGCGTCCCGGTTGGGAAGTCTCGCGGCACCTACTGGGCGGCCTGCGCCGGCAGCTCGACCAGCAGCCGGAAGATGGTCGCCGAATCGGCAACGCCGGTCAGTTCCAGTCCCTGCTGCTCCTGGAACGTCCTCAGCGCCGCCGCGGTCTGGGGCCCGAAGACGCCGTCTGCGGCGGCCCCCAGATGCCCGCTTTTGATGAGTGCCTGCTGCATCTGCATGAGAGTCTGGCGGCGCACATTGGCCACGTTGTTGCCGGCTCGCGTCTCGACAATCGGCGAGGCCGTAGTCACGCGGGCCTTGGCGAGCGCGATCAACAGGTCATGGGCAACGGTATCGACCAGGGTTTCGGGCAATTGCTGGCACACCGCCATGACCAATCGCAGGATGGCCGGGGGATCGGTCAGCGGCGACACGTCGAAGGTTCCGGCCTGGGTGCGATTGAGCGCTGTCGAGTAGCCGAGCAGCCACGACAGCGCCACCGCGGGAACCCGCTCATCGGCCTGCAGCCGCTCCAGAAAGGCCCGGCAATTGTCGCCGCCGATCCCGCGGATCGCGAACGAGCCGTCTTCAGTGGCCGCCTCGGCCTTTCCTCCCAGGCCGAGGGCCAGGCACAGGCCCGCGACAGCCAGCCAACGTCTTGCAATCATTGCATCTCCTCAACAAAAGGTTGCATGCCGTCTCTTAGCCGGGCGGCACCTTAGTCTGACGGAATCTCTCACCGTAGGCCAGGCGCCATTCACCACAAGGCGGCCGATAAGGAAATCATCGACTGCAGATCAATGATGCGGACCGTCGGGTGACATCGGTCGTGCGG
>CAYWVA010000577.1:0-1822 GCA_964461545.1 uncultured Rhizobiaceae bacterium
GCGCACATGCCAGAAGGTCCAGCCGTTGCAGGCCTCGAGGCCTTGCACATGGGCGCCGATCTTGTGGATCGACCCGGACGCGTCGCGGCAGGCGATCGAGCCGTCGGCGCGCACCCGGGCGGCGTGGCGCTCGAACGGGTCGACCAGGATGTCGCCCGGCTGGATGAGGCCGCGTTCGACCAGCATCCCGAACGGGATGCGCGCCTCGGCGCGCTTGCTCGTCGTGACCTTGATCGCCTCGGGCGCCGCAGTCTCGGTGGCCAGCAGCCGCGCCCTGGCGATCTCGGCATAGCCGGGGTCACGCTCAATGCCGATAAAGCGCCGGCCGAGGCGCTTGGCCACGACCCCGGTGGTGCCAGTGCCAAAAAAGGGGTCGAGCACCAGATCGCCTGGGCCGGCCGAGGCCAGGATGACGCGGTGCAGCAGCGCTTCGGGCTTCTGGGTCGGATGCATCTTGGCGCCAGCGGCGTCCTTCAGCCGTTCGGCACCGGTGCAGATCGGCAGCAGCCAGTCGGAGCGCATCTGCAGATCGCCGTTGAGCGCCTTCATGGCATCGTAGTTGAACGTGTAGGTCTTCTGCTCGGCGCTCCTGGCTGCCCAGATCAGGGTCTCGTGAGCGTTGGTGAAGCGCCGGCCGCGGAAGTTCGGCATCGGGTTGGTCTTGCGCCACACGACGTCGTTGAGGATCCAGAATCCGAGGTCCTGGAGGATGGCGCCGACGCGGAAGATGTTATGGTAGCTGCCGATCACCCACAGGCTGCCGGTGTCCTTGAGCGCCCGCCGGCACAGGGCCAGCCATTGGCGGGTGAACTTGTCGTATTCGGCGAAGGTCGCAAACCGGTCCCACGCCGCCTCCACCCCATCGACCCGGCTCTGGTCGGGCCGGTAGAGCTCGCCGGTGAGCTGCAGATTGTAGGGCGGATCGGCGAACACCAGGTCGACCGACTTGGGCGGCAGCTTCTTGAGCTCCTCAAGGCAGTCGCCGACCAGAATCCGGTCGATAAACGGTTGAACGTCCGGCTGGGCATTGAAGCCCATCTTTTCCCCCTCGCCCCGCTGGCCTATCAGCCATCAGGGTGGAGTCTTGCCGGCCGCGATCAAACGGTTTTCCGGTAACTTGGTTAACCGCTCATTGCCAGTCAAAGCCCCAAGCCTAGCCGGCCCGCACCACCTTCTGGCGCTGTTCGCCCAGGCCCTCGATGCCAAGATGCATGGTGTCGCCGGGCTTGAGGAATTTGGGCGGCTTCATGCCGAGGCCTACGCCGGCCGGAGTGCCGGTGCACACCAGATCGCCCGGCACGAGGGTCATGAACTGCGACAAGTAGGAGACAAGGTGGGCGACGGTGAAGATCATGTTCTTTGTGGTACCGTCCTGGACCCGCTCGCCGTTGAGCTCAAGCCAGATCGACAAGGCTTGCGGGTCCGGCACCTCCTCGGCGGTCACCAGCCACGGTCCGACGGGACCGAAAGTGTCAAGCGACTTGCCCTTGACCCATTGGCCCAGGCGCTCGATCTGATATTCGCGTTCCGAGACGTCGTTGACCACGCAGTAGCCGGCGACATGTTTGAGCGCCTCGCGCTTCGACACGTTCTTGGCCCTGGTGCCAATGACAAAACCGAGCTCGGCCTCCCAGTCGCCCTTCTTGGAGCCCTTGGGCAAAATGACGTCGTCGTTGGGCCCGGCAAGACAGCTCAGGTGCTTGGTGAAGATGATCGGCTCCGCCGGCGCCGGGGCGCCGGTCTCCTCGGCATGGTCGGTGTAGTTGAGGCCGATGGCGACAAAATTGCCGATGCCGGCGACCGGCACGCCGATGCGGGGCCG
>CAYWVA010000578.1:0-1812 GCA_964461545.1 uncultured Rhizobiaceae bacterium
CCCGGCGCGACGAACTGGTGCTGGTGCTGGTGATGACGACGGGGCCGCGCATCCACGCTCGCGCCGGCGGCCTGGCAGCCTCGCAGATCAAGGGAGAGGATGGCTTGCGATGAAGGCCGACATCCGAAAGCTCGTCGTCGTCGTGGATGAGATCCACCGCGAGATGGGGCGCCAGATCGCGCCGCCGACGCGGCGGGCGGCGGCGCTTGCGGTGATCGCCAATCCGTGCGCCGGGACCTATGTCGAAGACCTGTCCGATCTCATGGATATCGGCGCCGAGATGGGCGATCTCCTCGGCCGCAAGGCGGTGGCCGCCCTCGGCATCAAACCGGCTCAGGTCGAAAGCTACGGCAAGGCGGCGATGGTGGGCGAGAATGGCGAGCTGGAGCATGCCGCGGCGATCCTCCACCCCAAGCTCGGCGCCCCGTTGCGGGCCGCGGTGGACAAAGGGGCCGCTCTGGTGCCGTCGTCGAAGAAGATGGGCGGGCCGGGTCAGCCGCTCGACATTCCGCTCGGCCACAAGGACGCAGCCTACGTCCGCAGCCATTTCGACGGCATGGAGGTGCGCCTCAATGATGCCCCGCGGGCCGGCGAGATCCTGGTTGCCGTGGCGGTCACCGACAGCGGCCGGCCGCTGCCCAGGGTCGGCGGCCTGACGGTGGACGAGGTCAAGGGGCAAGACGGTCTTCGCTGATCGAAACAACCATGACCAAAGCCCAAAACATGGCCGCCCGTAACGATGACGGGACCGCTGGCGCAGCGCAGGAAAGTGTGGGTCCGCCGGCCCGGCGGCGCTATTCGGTCACCAGCCAGGTGGGCTTTCTGCTCAGGAAGGCCCAGCAGCGCCATGTCAACATCTTCACCACCCACATGCTCGAGGACCTGACGCCGATGCAGTTCGCGGTGCTGGCCAAGCTTTCCGAGACCGGCCCGTGCTCTCAGAACAGCCTGGGCCGGCGCACCGCCATGGACGTGGCAACCATCAAGGGCGTGGTGGCGCGGCTCGACGAACGCGGGCTGGTCCACAAGCTGCCGTCGAGCGAGGACCGGCGCAAACTGCTGATCGACCTGACGCCGGAGGGGCGGCGCACCGTAGACAGAGTGATCCCCCAGGCCGTGGAGATTTCAGCCATGACCCTGGCGCCGCTCACTCGCGACGAGCAGGCGGCGTTCCTGCGCCTGCTGCGCAGGCTCAGTTGACGCGTTATGGCGCTTCAAGCGCCAGGCGCGGCCAGGTGATGCGCACTTGTGCGCCGTGCTCGGGCGGCGGCCGGTTGGCCAGCGTGACGGTTGCGCCGGAGCGCTCGAGCAGCCGGTTGGCGATGAAGAAGCCGAGCCCCATGCCTTCGGGTTGTGCCTGCGAGGACTCGGTGTCGTCGAGCCCGTAGCCCTGGCGGGTGGTGACGTAGGGCTCGCCCAGCCTGTCGATCACCTCCTGGGCAAAGCCCGGGCCATCATCAGTGATGGTGACGGCCACGTCCGCCGGCCCCCAGCGGGCCTCGATCTCGACCCTGCTTTGCGCGAAATCGGCGGCGTTGTCGATGAGATTGCCCAAGCCGAAGTTGATCGCCGGATTGCGCCGGATCACCGGCTCGGCCGCGCCTGACGGGCCGGCGTCATCGAAAGGGCGCGCGGTGACTACAAAGGCGACGTCTCCGCCGCGCAGCGGCGCCACGATCTCCTCGATCATGACGGTGAGCTTGAAACTGGCGAACATTTCGTCGCGCTGTGCCTCGCGATCGGCAAGCCGGGACAAAATTTCCCGGCACCGGGCCGTCTGGCTGATCAGGAGATCGAGGTCCTCCGCCACCT
>CAYWVA010000579.1:0-1806 GCA_964461545.1 uncultured Rhizobiaceae bacterium
TTCGCGAGGTTCAGGAGGCTTGCCTCCTCGATCAGGGTGGCCAGGAGTAGGGCGAGTAACTGGGGCAAAAGTCCGGGCCGGCAGGCGGGGATATGAGTTATCTTCAGTTGAATCTGCCGCGGCATCATGATTCTCTCAAGGCATGGCCAAGCCGCCCCCAGATGTTGATGCGCTGTCGCTCTTGGTGCTCAAGCCGCTGACGCTGGGGCTGTTGGAGGAAAATGCGCGGCTGGCATCGGAGAATGCGGCGTTGCGCGAGGAGATCGCGCGGCTGAAGGGCCTGAAGGGCAAGCCGGATATCAAGCCGCCTTCGACGCCGTCGGGCATGGAGAAGGCGACGGAGAAGCGGTCTCGGCGGGAGAAGCGGCGGCGTGGTCCCAAGATACCGTCGGTGCCGGTCGAGGAGCGGGTGGTGGCTGCCAGCGACATTCCGCCAGGCTCGCGGTTCAAGGGCTATGAAGATTTCACCATCCAGGATCTGAGGATCGAGCCGCGGGTGGTACGGCTGCGCCGTGAGCGCTGGCTGACGCCGGACGGCCGCACGGTGTTGGCGCCGTTGCCCGAGGGGATCAGCGACCACTTCGGCCCCGAGATCAAGCGGTTGATTCTCGCCCAATACCATCAGGGTCAGACAACGGTGCCGCGCCTGGTCGAACTGTTGCAGATGGTCGGCGTGGACATCTCCAAGCGGCAGGTGGTGCGCATCCTGACCGATGCCAACGAAGCCTTCATCGCCGAGGCGCGCGACGTACTGCGGGCAGGGCTCACCCATGGCGGCTGGATTTCAGTGGACGACACCGGCGCCCGTCATCGGGGCAGGAACGGCTTCTGCACCCAGATCGGCAATGATGCCTTCACCTTTTTCGCCACCACGGGATCGAAGAGCCGGGCCAACTTCCTCGGCCTGCTGCGCGCCGGCCATGGCGATTACGTCCTCAACGACCAGGCCTTCGCCTATATGCGCCGGCGCAATCTGGCCGGCCCGGTCATCACCATGCTGGCAGCCCATCCCGCCCGCCGCTTCGCCGATCAGGCGGCGTGGAATGCCCATCTCGACTCCCTGGGCATCGCCGGTCTCAAGGTTCATCCCGACCCGATGATGGTCGCCACCGAGGGCGCCCTGTGGGGTGCCGTCGCCGCCCATGGCTTCCTTAAGGATACGGTGATCGTCTCCGACGATGCCGGCCAATTCAATGTCGGCGAGCACGCGCTGTGCTGGGTCCATGCCGAGCGGTTGGTCCACAAGCTCGACACCTTCACCGAGGCGGCACGCAAGGCCAAGGAGAGGGTCCGCGCCCTGATCTGGTGGCTCTACGCCGACCTCAAGGCGTACCGCTTCGCTCCCGATCCGCGCCGCAAGGCCGAGCTGAAGGCCCGCTTCGACCGCATCTTCAAGCGCCGTACCGGCTTCACCACGCTGGACCGCCTGCTCGACCGGCTTCACGCCAACAAGGCCGAGTTGCTGCGCGTCCTCGACCGGCCGGAAATCCCACTCCACACCAACGGCTCGGAAAACGACATCCGCTGCCAGGTCATCCGCCGCAAGGTCAGCGGCACCACCCGCAGCGATCATGGCCGCGACTGCCGCGATGCCTTCCTCAGCCTCGCCAAGACCTGCCGCAAGCTCGGAATCTCATTCTGGAACTACCTCGGAACACGCCTCAGCGCGGCCGTAGCTCCGCCGGTGCCACGCCTCTCCGCGATGGTCGCCGCGCGCTGACTACCCGGACTTTTGCCCCTCTTACATTTTGGCTTGCGGGTTGGGGAGCGGCTGTGATTTCGTGTTTGGCGCCGATTCGAGAAGGA
>CAYWVA010000580.1:0-1805 GCA_964461545.1 uncultured Rhizobiaceae bacterium
GACATGCGCACCGGCTCGCCGGCGCGATAGAGCTTGACCAGCTGGCACAGCCGCACAACCAGCTTGACCCGGCCGTCCGAGAGTGCCCTGGTCACCGCCTCGAGCCGGCGCACATAGCCACCATGGTCGGCACCGAGAACGTAGACCAGTTCGTCGAAGCCGCGAGCGATTTTGTCGTGGGCATAGGCGACGTCGGCGGCGAAATACGTGTAGCTCCCGTCCGACTTGACCAGCGGCCGGTCGATGTCGTCGCCAAAGGCGGTCGCCCGGAACAGCGTCTGTTCGCGGTCCTCCCAGTCTTCGGGTAGCTGGCCCTTGGGCGGCGGCAGGCGGCCGTCATAGACAAGGCCGTGACGGCGCAACGCAGCCACCGCCGCGGCGATACCGCCCTCATGCAGGGACCGCTCGGAGAAGAACACGTCGTGATGGATGTTTAGGGCCGCAAGATCGGTCGTGATCTCGTCCGTCATCATGGAAATGGCGGTGTCGCGCACCGGTGCCAACCACTTCGACTCGGGACGATCCAGCAGCTTGGTCCCGTGGATGCGGGCGAGCGCCTCGCCGACCGGCTTGAGATAGCTCCCGGGATAGAGCCCCGACGGGATCTCGCCGATATTTTCGCCCAGAGCTTCGCAATAGCGCAGATAGGCTGAGCGGGCGAGGGCGTCCACTTGGGCACCGGCATCGTTGAGGTAGTACTCGCGGGTGACGTCATAGCCTGCTTGGCCGAGGAGATTGGCCAAGGCATCGCCGTACACCGCGCCGCGGCAGTGCCCTACATGCAATGGACCGGTGGGGTTGGCAGAGACATACTCGACATTGACTTTCGCCCCGCCGCCGGTGCGCGAGCGGCCATAGGCCTCGCCGAGATTGAGCACCGATTTGACCACAGTGGGCCAGAAGCTTGACTTGAGCGTGATGTTGACAAAGCCCGGCCCGGCGACCTCGGTCGCCTCGATGTCCGGATGGGTGGCGAGGCGATGCGCCAGCGCCTCGGCCAGGGGGCGAGGCGGGGTCCCTGCCGATTTGGCGAGCACCATGGCAGCGTTGGTCGTGACATCGCCATGCGAGGAATCGCGCGGCGGCTCGACCACGAGTTTGGATAGGTCGAGCCCACAGGGAAGCTCACCTGCCTTCATCATGCCGGACAGCATGGCTCGCACCACACCGTCGAAATGGCCGAAAAGGTTCATTTCTAGGTTCGATCTAAGGGGCGCGCCAAAGGGGTGCGGGGGCTCGCCAGCGGATTAACGGAAAAGCGGATCGAGGTCAAACAGCCGCCTGTGGCTCTCCAGGGCATAGCGGTCGGTCATGCCGGCTATGAAATCGCACACGTAGCGGGCATAGCGGGCCTCGTCGCTCGGTTCGGCGTTTTCTCGCCAATCCCCCGGCAGCTGCATCGGATCGTTCATGTAGGAGTGGAAAAGATCGCGCACCACGCGCCGGGCCCGGTCCATGATCTCCTTGATCCTGGCATGGTGGTAGACTGAGCGCGACAGGAAGAGCTTGAGAACACGCTCGTTTTCACGGACTTGAGGCGAGAAGCCGACGAGCGGGCAGGCGGCCGCGCAGACCTCGCCCGAGCTGGCCGGAGCGTGTTCAGCCATCCTGCGGCGGCTCTCGGCCAGGACATCGTTGACCATCCAGGACACCACCCTCCTGACGGTCTCGTGAATGAGTCGCGGCCGGGCGATGTCGGGCCAGCTTCGCAACACCTCGCTCAGCGCCTCGCCGGCGAGCGGGACGTCGCCGAGGTCGATCACGTCAAAGAGCTTGGCGCGCAGGCCATCGTCGATGTCGTGGGC
>CAYWVA010000581.1:0-1799 GCA_964461545.1 uncultured Rhizobiaceae bacterium
GGTGCGGCGGCGGCCGGCCCGTCAGACGAGGCCGGCTGCCGCGACGCGCTGTTGCGCGTCAACGCCGAGATCTTCGACCTCATGGCGCGGCGCCCGGAGACCATCGCCATGGGCACCACCGTGGTCGGCGCCGTGGTCGAGGCTACCGGCCTCATCCACTTCAATGTCGGCGACAGCCGCGCCTATCGCCATGGGCCGGGCGGGCTTGCCCAACTCGGGTGCGACGATGCCCTTGGCGCCGGCGCCGGGCGGCGGACCTCCCATGTCCTCACCCAGTGCCTCGGCGGGGCGAGTGAGCCCGTCGCCATCGCACCCCATGTCGGCAGCCAGCCGGCGCTTGGCGCAGGCGAAACGCTGGTATTGTGCAGCGACGGGCTGACCGACATGGTCGATGACGACGAGATCGCCCGTATCCTCGACGCCCAGCCCGATGCCGGCCGGGCGGCTGCGTCCCTGTTTGGGCTCGCCATGGACAAAGGCGGTCTCGACAACGTGTCGCTGGTGATCGTTCGCGCCGCTAATCCTGGCGCCGCTCGGGGTATAGTTTGAGCAGGCCCTCGCTCGAGGCTTCGGTGACCCCGCGCTCGGTGATCAGGCCGGTGACCAGGCGGGCCGGCGTCACGTCGAAGGCCGGATTGCCGGCCGCCGAGCCGGGGGCGGAAACCTGCACCGTGACGATGCGGCCGTCCTCGGCCAGCCCCGTAACATGGGTCACTTCGCGGCTTGAGCGCTCCTCGATGGGGATCCCGGTTCCCTCGGCGATCTGCCAGTCGATGGTCGAATGCGGCAGCGCCACGTAAAACGGCACGCCGGTGTCGTGGGCGGCAAGCGCCTTCAGATACGTGCCGATCTTGTTGGCAACATCGCCTGTGCGCGTCGTGCGGTCGGTGCCGACGATCACCATGTCGACGTCGCCGCGCTGCATCAGGTGGCCGCCGGCATTGTCGGCGACAATAGTGTGGGCCACGCCGTGGCTGCCGAGCTCCCAGGCGGTCAGCGCCGCGCCCTGGCTGCGCGGCCGGGTCTCGTCGACCCACACGCGAACCGCGAGCCCCTTGTCGTGGGCCATGTAGATGGGAGCAAGGGCGGTGCCCCAGTCGACGGTGGCGAGCCAGCCGGCGTTGCAGTGAGTGAGAATGTTCACCGGTTGTCCGGGCTTTTGTTCCGCGATGTCTGCGATGAGTTTCAGGCCATGCTCACCGATGTTCCGGTTGGTTTCGACATCGTCCTCACAGATCTCGGCAGCCCGGGCATAGGCCGCTTGCAGCCGCTCGCCGGGCGACCGGTTGCGCACCGCCGCTACCATTTCTTCGAGCGCCCACAAGAGGTTGATGGCAGTGGGCCGGGTCCGGCGCAGGCGTTCGCAGGCCGCCTCGAGGGCATCCTCGGAGGCCTCCTCATTGAGTGCCAGGCAGATGCCGTAGGCCGCCGTGGCGCCGATCAGCGGCGCACCGCGCACCTGCATCGTCTCGATCGCCCGCGCCGCCTCTTCGAGCGTGGTAAGAGTTGCGATTTCAAAGACATGGGGCAACTTTGTCTGGTCGATGATGGCCACCGACCGGCCGTCCTCCTCGCCGACCCAGATGGAGCGGTAGTGGTGATCGCCGACGCGCATCAGTCGCCCTCGAACTCGACCAGTGTATGCACCTTCACGCCCTTGTTCTTAAGCCGCGCCGAGCCGCCAAGGTCCGGTAAATCAATGACAAAAGCGGCCGCCACCACTTCCCCGCCCGATTTGCGGATGAGTTCGATGGCCGCGTTCGCCGTGCCGCCGGTGGCGATCAGGTCGTCGATCAGCA
>CAYWVA010000582.1:0-1797 GCA_964461545.1 uncultured Rhizobiaceae bacterium
TGGAAATGGTGAGCGGTGTCCTGGGCGACGAGCTCGGCGATATTGAGGTTCTTGGCACGTGGCGACATCGGAGTCTCGCTGTCTGCTTGTTCACAAGGGGTAAAGAGCCGCCCGGGCGGGCGGCAAGGGAGCCGTAGGTCCCTGCCCTATGGCTTGAAACCGATGCGCGCGCAGTGCAGCATCACCTCGTCGTAGGAGGTATGCGTCCAGATCGGCAGAAGATGGCCCGAGCGGGTGATGGTGAAATACATGGGCGTCGCCTTGCTCGCCCGCCCAACGTGCCACGAAGACACGGGCTCCGCAAGCCGTCGGGCCTCGGCGTCGGTAACCCCGCCCCTGCTATGGCCTCAACGATCAGGCCAAGTCGGGTGGTGATCGTCGAGCACGAACGCATGTGTGTGGCGGATCGGGGAATGGTGGTGGGGATGGCAATGGGGTTCGGGCCCTGGTGCGCTGTCATGGCCATGCTGGTGGTGTTCGTCGTGAACATGCCAGTGCGCATGGTCCGTGGCCTCGTGGGTATGTTCGAGGGAGGCTGGATCGTCGCGCGGCCATAACAGCAGCGCCCAACCACTTGCCCCCGTCGCCACGAGGGCCATCACTAGGAAGGTCATCGGCAAGCCCCACGCCGCGCCAACATATCCGGCGAGTGGGTAGGTCAGGAGCCACCAGCCGTGCGACAGCGCAAATTGAGCGGCAAAGAGCGCGGGGCGGTCGGCCTCATGGGAGGAGCGCCTGAGCAGGCGCCCGCTCGGCGTCTGGACGAGCGCGGCACCCATGCCGAGAACCAGCCAGAGGATGAGGGCTGCTGCCACGCCCGGCATCACCGCCGCGAGAGTGAGGCCCAGGATGAGAACGGCGCTTCCCGCCAGCATCACCGGACGATCGGCAACCCGGTCGAGGAGGTACGGTAGGGCGAGGGCGACCGCCATGGAGCCGGCGCCATAGGCGGCAAAAAACATCGCCACGTCCTGCTCGCTTCCCCCGAAGGTATCGCGCACCAGCACGACGGTGTTGACGATCACCATGGCGCTTGCCGCGGCAACGGCCAGGGTCAGGGCGAGAAGCCCGCGCAGGCGCGGCGTGCGCAAATAGATCCGCATGCCACGCGTCAGACGGGACACAAATCCGGTCTCCGCCCCCGCTGCAGCCGTGGCCCCCGGAAGGGAAACAGAGATCACCAGTGCCGCGGAGCCCAGGAAGCCGAGCGTCGTAGCGACGAACAGCCAATGGAAGGAGATGAAGGCGAGCAGAATGGCGGCCAGCATCGGGCTTGCCAGCGATTCGAGATCATAGGCTAGCCGAGAGAGCGAAAGTGCGCGCGTGTAGTCGTGCTCGTCCTTCAGGATGTCTGGTATCGTCGCCTGGAACGTCGGGGTGAAGGCGGCAGAGAAGGACTGGAAGACAAAGACCAGCACATAGATCTGCCACACCTGGGTGACGAAAGGCAGCAGCAGCACGAATCCGGCTCGAAAGAGGTCGAGAACGACCAGCAGGGAACGCCGTGGGAAGGCGCCGGCGAAAGCCCCGGCGATTGGCGCGATCGACACATAGGCGACCATCTTCAGCGCCAGCGCCGTACCCAGCACTACGCCAGCATCGGAGCCCGCTATTTCATAGGCCAGTAGCCCCAGGGCCACGGTTGTCATCCCCGTTCCGATCAGGGAGAGCACCTGCGCGGCGAACAGATGCCGATAGGTCCGGAGCGCGAGAATGCCGATCATGGATACAGAATCTCTGACGAAACCCTGCTCTATCAGATGGGATCTGGAGCGTGATGATGCCACGCCCAAAAGC
>CAYWVA010000583.1:0-1790 GCA_964461545.1 uncultured Rhizobiaceae bacterium
CAGATGCCGGGGGCGCCTGTTTTGCCTACAATTCCGCCATGCCCACGGCAAAGAATGTTCTTGGCGAGCCGCTGGTCCCTTGCGGAATGGACCCTGTGACCGGTTACTTCCGCGACGGCCGATGCAACACCGGCCCGCACGACATCGGGCGGCACGTCGTCTGCGTACGAGTCAACGCGGACTTCCTGCGTTTTTCGAAAACGCGCGGCAACGACCTCACTACGCCCCGCCCCGAGCTCGGCTTTCCGGGCCTCAAGCCTGGCAACCAGTGGTGCCTCTGCGCCACGCGCTGGCAAGAGGCGCTGAAGGCGGGACATGCGCCCCCCGTGGTGCTGGCAGCGACGCATGTCGCGGCATTGCAGGTCATCCGGCTGGAGGACCTGAAGCGCCACGCCCTGGACCTGTGCTGATGACGCCAAGGAATTCCGATCAAACCTTGGCGTCTGCAACAGGCGCTACCAGCGCGCCGGACTGGTAGTCGCGGATCGCCTGGCGAATCTGCTCGCTGGTATTCATGACGAACGGGCCGTACTGGACAATGGGCTCGCCAAGCGGCAGACCCGAGAGCAGCAACATCCCGGCGCCGTGCTCGTCGGTTGCGATCGCGATTTCGCCCTCGCCACCGAGGACCGCGAGTTCGCCGCTATGGAGGATTTCCTCCGCACCATCGGCAGTCGCAAGCCGGACCTTCCCACGGTAGGGACGAACCAGGGCGCGATGCCCCTCCGGCGGCGCCCAGTGGAAGTTTCCATCCGCGGCGAGTTCGAGATTCAAGATAGTAGCCTCGCGCGCAGTGCGTGCGATCGGTGAGACGTCGTCTTCGTAACGACCGGCGATGAGCCGCAGCCGGCCGTCTTGAAACAGCCGCTCGGGCAAGTCACCCGCTTCGGCCTGTGCATAGTCCGGCTCACGGAGCTTGTCCGCGGCGGGCAGGTTGATCCAGAGCTGGAAGCCATGAATCCGCCCCTCCCCGGGCAGGGGCATCTCGGAATGGATGACGCCGCGGCCGGCCGACATCCACTGGGCGCCGCCGGGACGGATCGCCGCCCGGTGGCCCATGTGGTCCTGGTGCTCGAACCCCCCCTCCAGCATGACGGTCAGCGTCTCGATGCCGCGATGGGGATGCGCGGGGAAACCGGCGACAAACTCGTCGCGCCGGTCAGAGCGAATCTCGTCGAGCATCAGGAAAGGGTCCAGGTCGTGGGGCTCGCGGCCCACAATGCGAAGTATCTTGACGCCAGCGCCATCCGAGGCTGGCTGGCCGATGATGCGCTGGCGAATACGGCGTGTGTTCATGGCAGACCTCCAGTTCCAGATATCTTTACATTAACTTCGATAAGGTCGAAGATAAATGGCAAAATATCGGCAAATGAATTCGATAAAATCGAAATGAAATCGCGCGTCACCCTGGAGCAGTGGCGCATGTTCCACGCTGTTGTGGATCACGGCGGCTATGCCGGTGCCGCTGAAGCGCTTTCCAAGTCGGTCTCGACGGTCAGCTATGGCGTGCGGCGCCTCCAAAATGCGCTCGGCCTGCAGCTGCTTGAGGTCGAAGGCCGCCGGGCTGTGCTGACGCCGGCCGGCCAGGAGCTTTTGCGGCGCTCCCGCTACCTGCTCGACGAGTCGACGGCGATCGAACGCGCCGCAGGGCTTTTGGCAAATGGATGGGCGCCGGTCGTGACGCTCGCGGTCGAGGTCATTTTTCCGCAAGGCCGCCTGCTCGACAGCCTGGATGATTTCGCCCGCATGACCGGCACCACGCGCGTGGAACTCGTCGAATCCGTGCTGTC
>CAYWVA010000584.1:0-1790 GCA_964461545.1 uncultured Rhizobiaceae bacterium
ATCCGGCCCAGCGACGCCGCCACCCTGATCATCCTGCGCCGCCACGCTGACGAAACTCGCGTGCTCATGGGCAAGCGCCATTCAAAGTCCGCCTTCATGCCCGGCAAGTACGTCTTTCCGGGTGGTCGGGTCGATGCCGCCGATTGCCGGCTCAAGCCGGCGGCTGATCTCGACCCGGCGGTCGCCGCCAAGCTGATGGTCAAGATGCGCGGGCGAGCCTCCCTGGCGCGGGCCCGCGGCCTTGCCATGGCGGCGGTGCGCGAGACCTTCGAAGAAGTCGGACTGATCGTCGGCACGGGGCTGCGCGACCGCAACCGCCCGCGCACCCGCTCGGCGCCGTGGCAGGCGTTTCTGGCCACCGGCTATGCGCCGGACCTGAGAAACCTGAGATACTTTGCCCGCGCCATCACCCCGCCCGGCCGGGCGCGCCGCTTCGACACCCGGTTCTTCGTCCTCGATGCTGTCCATGTGGTCAACCACGCGGCACCGGCGAAGATAAGCCAGGAGCTTCTCGATCCCTGCTGGGTCTCGATCGAGGAAGCAGCCGAGCTTGAATTGCCCAATATCACCAAGGATATTCTCAAGCGCCTCAAGTCAGCGCTTGAGGCCCCCTCCGGGCTTCGGCCCGGTGCTCCCCTGGCCTTTCAGTATCATAGGGCCCGATCGTGGGTCATCGAGACTATCTGAGGCCAGTGGGATCCCTCGTCGCCTGCAGCGCCGCTGCACCTCCCGGCGATTAACCCGCCAGACCGGCGAACAAGCGATTGCCGCTTGCCGTGACTTCGATTAACGTGACCGGCAAAATCGCTCGCTGTGTCTTCCCGCGGCCGGCGACGAAATAACAGCGACGCCCAAGGAGTGCCGGCGCGGAATGGGTGCGGTCGAAATCAAGGATGTCACCAAGCGGTTCGGGACGACCGACGTCCTGCACGGCGTCTCGGTCGACATTGCCGATGGTGAGTTCGTGGTGCTGGTCGGGCCGTCCGGCTGCGGAAAGTCGACGCTGCTCAGGATGGTGGCCGGGCTTGAGCGCATTTCCAGCGGCGAGATCTGGATCAAGGACCGGGTCGTCAACGATTTGCCTCCCAAGGAGCGCGACGTGGCGATGGTGTTCCAGAACTACGCCCTTTACCCGCACATGACGGTTGCCGACAACATGGCGTTTTCCCTGAAGCTGCGCCGCACCGACAAGGCCATCATCCAGGAGCGGGTCCAGCGGGCGGCCGACATCCTCGGCCTCGGCGAGTATCTGGGGCGCTATCCGCGCCAGCTGTCCGGCGGCCAGCGCCAGCGCGTAGCCATGGGCCGGGCCATCGTGCGCGACCCGGAAGTGTTCCTGTTCGACGAGCCCCTGTCCAACCTCGACGCCAAGCTCCGGGTGGCCATGCGGGCCGAGATCAAGGAGCTGCATCAGCGCCTGGAGACGACGACGATCTATGTGACCCACGACCAGATCGAAGCCATGACCATGGCCGACAAGATCGTGGTCATGAACGAGGGCCTGGTCGAGCAGGTGGGCGGACCGCTGGAGCTCTACGACCGGCCGGAAAACCTGTTTGTGGCGGGTTTCATCGGCTCGCCGGCCATGAACTTTCTGTCCGGCAGGATCGAGGCCAACGGCGCCGCGGCGGTGTTCGAGACCGAGGCCGGGCGGCGCGTGCCGCTGGCGGACGTTCCGGCCTCATCGCACGGAAGGCGCGCGGTGTGCGGCTTCCGTCCTGAGAACCTGACCCTGGCACAGGACGGGCTGCCGGCAGAAGTGGTGGTGATCGAGCCGACCGGATCGGAAA
>CAYWVA010000585.1:0-1789 GCA_964461545.1 uncultured Rhizobiaceae bacterium
TTCTCGCCATGCTGGTGTTCTTCATCGGCGGTGCGCTGGCGCTGTATGCCTGGCGGGCGCCACAGCTCGCGCAGAAAGGCGGTTTTGCGCCGCTGTCGCGTGAAACCTTCCTGCTGGCGAACAACATGCTGTTCGTGGTCGCAACCCTGCTGATCCTGTTCGGCACGCTGTATCCGTTGTTCCTCGACGGACTGGGTCTCGGCAAGATCTCGGTCGGCCCGCCGTATTTCAACACCGTGTTCGTCATTCCGACTTTGCCGCTCGTGTTGCTCATGGGGCTGGGCATGCACAGTGCGTGGAAGAAGACCGACTGGAGCCAGCTCAAGGGCAAGCTCTGGCCGTTCGCGCTCGGGGCCTTCCTGTTTGCGCTGATCGTGCCCTTGGTCGTCTATCGCCAGTTCGGCCTGATGAAGTTCGTCGGCGTGACGCTCGGCTGCTGGGTCATGGCCGTCGCCTTCATCGACCCGGTGAAATACTGGCTGCGCAAGCGCTCGCTCAGGGGCTACTCCCGCACCATGATGGCCATGTGCCTCGCGCACTTCGGCATCGGCCTCTTTGTCATCGGCGTAACCATGGTGGAGACCTATGGCATCGCGCGTGACATCGGCATGAAGCCAGGCGATACGGCCGCGGTGGAGGATTACTCGTTCACCTTTGTCGGTACGCGCAACATTGAAGGACCGAACTATTCCGCCATCCAGGGCGAAGTCATCGTCGAAAAGGATGGCCGCCAGGTCACCGTGCTCTACCCCGAGAAGCGCACTTACCTGGTGCAGCAGAACCCGATGACCGAGGCGGCGATCCATCCGCGGATCCAACGCGACCTGTTCGTCGCGATGGGCGAACCGCTGGGGCAGGGCGCATGGAGCATGCGCATCCAGTACAAGCCCTTCATCCGGCTGATCTGGCTGGGGGCCCTGGTGATGGCGCTGGGCGCATTCTTCGGCATCAGCGACAAGCGCTACCGGGTGAAACGGACCGCGGAGGATTCGGTCGAGAGGCCGGCGGCGCCGGGTGGGAAATTGCAGGAGGGCCTCGCCTGATGAGATCCCTGAAATACCTGCTGCCAGTCGTGGCGTTCATCGTCCTGGTGGTGTTTTTCTACCGTGGCCTGTTTCTCGATCCGCGCACGGTGCCGTCGCCCTTGATCGGCAAGCCGGCGCCGGCCTTCGAGCTGGAGGAGCTGCGCGAGCCGACGCAGACCTTTGCAACCGCCGACATGTTCGGCAAGCCGGCGGTGCTGAACGTCTGGGCGACATGGTGCGCCGGCTGCCGGCAGGAACATCCTTTCCTCATGCAGGTGGCGCGCTCCGGCGAAGTGCCGCTGTACGGCATGAATTACCGGGACGAGCGGCCCAAGGCGCTCGACTGGCTGCAGCGGCTGGGCGATCCCTACCGCATGGTCGGTTACGATCCGGAGGGCCATGGCAGCCTTGACTGGGGCGTGTACGGTTCGCCGGAAACCTTCCTGCTCGATCCAGAGGGCACCGTGGTCTACAAGCACCTCGGGCCGCTGGGCCCGACGGTGTGGGAAAACGAGTTCCGGCCAAGGATCGCAGCCATGCAGGCTACGCCATGAAGCCATTGCTGGCCCTGCTGCTGGCAGTCATGCTGGCGGTCATGCTGGTCCTGGGTGCAGGCACACTGCAGGCAGACAGCGTGCTCGCGATGAACCCGGAGGAGACCTTCGAAACGCCTGAACAGTTGCGGCGCTACGAAAAGATGATCAACGACCTGCGCTGCGTCGTGTGCCAGAACCAGAGCGTGGCCGAGTCCCAGGTCGACCTCG
>CAYWVA010000586.1:0-1788 GCA_964461545.1 uncultured Rhizobiaceae bacterium
CCCGCCCGGCGAGATGCGCCTCAAAGGCCGCCGCGGCCTTTTCCCGGCCGATGAAGCGCTCGGCGAGAATGCGCAGGTCGCCGACCTTGGCCGAGCCACGGATGCGATACGCGAAGGGCGACTGCAAGGCGCCGCCCGCGGGGACCTTGTCGCCACTGTCGCCCACGAAGGCCGCCGCCTGGCGGCGCTCCATCAGGTGCGGCACCGTCAGCAAGGAGAACACTACGAAGCAGGCGATATTGGCGCCCAGGCTCCAGAACACACCATGGGTGACCGGATCCAGGCCGTCAACGCCGAATAGTGCATAGGGGCTAAGCCATGCAATGCCGTAGGGCCCGGCAGTGATCAGGCTGGCCGGCATCCAGCCGGTCTGGGCGAACGCCGGAATGAGCAGTGTCCAGGTCCAGATGGCGAAGCCCGCTGACATGCCGGCTATGGCGCCGGCGCGAGTGGCCCGGCGCCAGTAGAGACCGCCGATCATCGCCGGGCCGAACTGGGCTGCCAGCGCAAAGGACAGCAGCCCGATGGAGGCCAGCGCACCGTACATGCCGATGACGCGGTAAGCCACCCAGGACATTGCGAGGATGCCCACGATCAGCACGCGCCGGATCAGGATCAGGAGGCGAGCCAGGTCGGCCCGGCGCGAGACTTCCTCGCCGCGGAGCTTCACCAGCGCAGGCATCACGATTTCGTTGCAGAGCATGGTGCTGCAGGCGATGGTGGCGACGATCACCATGCCGGTCGCTGCGGAGAAGCCACCGAGGAAAGCCAGCAGCGCGAGGCCGTCCTGCCCGCTCGCCATCGGCAGGCTCAACAGGAAGCCGTCGGCATTCGCGCCGCTGCCCTGCGTGATGATCCCGGCCGCCGCAATCGGCACCACGAAGACGGTGAAAATCGCCAGGTAAAGCGGAAAGGTCCAGCGCGCCAGGGCGAGGTCGCGTGGACTGTTGTTCTCCACAACAGAGACATGGAACTGCCGGGGCAGGCAGAGGATCGCCAGCATGGAGATGACCGTCAGCACGAGGAAGCTTTGATCGATGGTCGCGGTGGAATAGAGCTGCATGACCGCGGCGTCGGCCTGGGAGGCGGCGAGCAGCGTGCCCGGGCCGTCGAACAGCCCGTAAATGACCCACAGGCCCACTGCGATGAAGGCGATCAGCTTGACCGCCGACTCGAAGGCGACCGCCAGCACCATGCCCCGGTGGCTCTCGGTGGAATCCACCTGCCGGGTGCCGAAAAGGATAGTAAATATGGCGAGCAGGGCGGCGGCCACGAGGCCGGTGTCGGCGGAGACCGGCGGTACCGCATCCATGCCCACACCACCGGTGATCAGGCTGTAGCTGCCTGAGACCGCTTTGAGTTGCAGTGCAATATAAGGAAGCACGGTCACAAGCGCCATGACCGAGGCCAGCGCGGCAATTCCCTGCGCCTTGCCATAGCGGGAGGCGATGAAATCGGCTACCGAGGTAATGCTTTGCTGCTTGCTGACCGCGACGATGCGGGCCGGAAGGCGTGTCATCAGCAGGAATACGATGATCGGGCCGAGATAGATCGCCAGGTAGTCCCAGCCGACTGAGGCGGCGCGGCCAACTGCGCCAAAGAATGTCCAGGAGGTGCAATAGACGCCCAGGGCTAGGCTGTAGACCACCGGGGTGGGCACGTAAATGCCCTTGCGGTGCAGCCGGTCGCCGAAATAGGCGACCAGGAACAGCAGCACGACATAGGCCAGCGCCACGACCGGGGGAACCCAGGTCTCAAGCATCCACACTCCTCCCAGGCCGGCCGGCA
>CAYWVA010000587.1:0-1788 GCA_964461545.1 uncultured Rhizobiaceae bacterium
GCGCGCCAGCCGGCGGCATTATCGCCGTGCTCGCGCCACAGGTCGATGAGCACGTAGGGCGCAGGGTAATGCACCCGGGGCGCCTTTGTGGCCGCTTCCCTTTCCATGCGAGTGGCGATCAGCCGGCGCAGCGGCGCCAAGGTCACAGCGCGGTCGATGAGGCCCTTCGGCTTCGAGGCGGTGAGCTTGCCGGCGGCAGCCCAGCGCACCGCTTCGGCAAAATGGCGTTCCTCGGTCACCGCATCGACGAGGCCCTGCGTTTTGGCCTTGCGCGCGATGATCGAACGGCCGGTGAGCATGGCGGTCATGGCGTCGACCGGCTTCATGCGGCTGAGCGACCGCCAGGTGCCGCCGAGCCCCGGAAACAGACCCAGCATCACTTCAGGGAAACCGAGCTTGGCGTCGGGCGTGGCGACGCGATGGCGGCAGGCAAGCGCCAGTTCCAGGCCGCCGCCGAGGCAGAAGCCGTGGATCAGCGCAACGGTCGGCCTGGGGAAAGCCTCAAGCGCGTCGAGCACCGCAAGACCGGCGCCGATCTTGTCCTCGATCACGGCGGTATCAGTCATGCCGGCCAGTTCGCCGATGTCGGCGCCAGCAACAAAGCCGTTGGGCTTGGCCGAGCGGATGACAAGGACGGCCGGTGCGGCGGCGCGGGCCTCATCGAGAAGTGCAGCCAGTTCGCGCAACACCGCTTCGGACAACGTGTTTGTGCTAGCCCCCTGCTTGTCGAGAATGGCCCACAGCGCGCTGTTGCGGTCGAGCACGAGGCGCCAGTGCGCATAGGTCGCAAAGCTCGGCTGCTCCGGCGCCGCCTCCGGCATGGCCAATCTCCGCATGGCGAGCGCATCGAGGGCGGCTTGATTCTGATCTGGCATCGACATCAATGCTCCTCAGGCAAGCTCGAGCAGCATGGCGCCGCCCATGCCGCCGCCGATGCACTCTGTGGCGACACCGTAGCGAGAGCCGAGCCGGCGCATGACATGAGCGAGATGCAGGGTGATGCGCGCCCCGCTGGTGCCGACCGGATGACCGAGGCTGATCGCCCCGCCGTCGACATTGAGGATGTCGCGGCTGATCTCGCCGAACGGCTCATCCAGACCGAGAATATCGCGGCAGAAGTCGTTGTCCTGCCAGGCATTGAGGCAGGCGAGCACCTGTGCGGCAAAAGCCTCATTGAGCTCCCAGGCGCCGATGTCGCCGCATTTGAGACTGTGGCGCTGCAACAGCGCGGTCGACGCCAGGACCGGCCCCAGCCCCATGATCGAAGGATCAAGCGCGCTCCAGGCGCAGTCGAGGATGCGGGCGAGCGGCTTGAGGCCATGGCGCCGCATCGCCTCCTCCGAGGCCAGCACGGTCCAGCAGGCGCCGTCGGTGATCTGGGACGAGTTGCCGGCCGTCACCTGTCCGAACGGGCGCTCGAAGGCGGGCTTGAGCTTGGCGAGGTGCTCGATGGAGTTGTCGGCGCGCACGCCATCGTCGTGATCGTATACCTTGCCATTGCGGGCGATCATCGCCTGCAGTTCCGGCAGCCGGCCCTGGTTTTGGGCCTCGGCCAGGCGCCGGTGGCTCTCCACCGCGTAAGCATCGGCGGCCTCGCGCATGACACCGAAGCGATACGCCAGAACTTCGGCTGTCTGGCCCATGTTGAGCTTGACCACCGGATCGGTGAGACCGCGCAGGATCGCCAGGCTGGGTTTGAGATAGCCGGTGCGGAAGCGGGCAAGAGCTGCCAATCGCTGGGCCAGGGATCGCGCCGTGAACAGCCGTCCGAACCAGCCCGCCGCCGCG
>CAYWVA010000588.1:0-1786 GCA_964461545.1 uncultured Rhizobiaceae bacterium
GCGCCGAGGTGCAGAACCTCATGGGCGAAGGCATCGACCCGCATACCTACCGGCAGACCCGCTCCGATGTCGTGCGTCTCGGGCAAGCCGATATGGTCTTCTACAATGGGCTCTACTTGGAGGCACAGCTTGAGGAGCTTCTCGGCAGGCTGGGTGAGCGCCAGCCGGTGGTGGCCGTTGCCGAGGCCCTGCCCGCAGACAAACTGATCGAGGCGGTCGAATTCGGCGGCCGCTACGATCCCCACGTATGGATGGACACACGTCTGTGGGCGGACGTTGTGACCATCGTGCGCGACGCGCTGAGCGATCACCATCCCCAGGGGCGCGCCACCCATGAGGCCAATGCCGAGTCCTATATCGCCGAGTTGCTGAAACTCGACGCCTATGCCCGGGCCGTACTCGAAACCGTGCCGGAAGACGCACGGGTGCTTGTCACCGCGCATGACGCCTTCGGTTATTTCGGGCGCGCCTACGATTTCGAAGTCGTCGGCATTCAGGGCCTGTCGACCGAAAGCGAGGCGGGTTTGCGCGACATCGAGGACATTGTCGCGATGATCGTGGAGCGCGGGATCGGAGCGGTCTTCATCGAGTCCTCGGTGCCCGAGCGCAATGTGCGCGCGCTCATCGAAGGGGCTCGCGCCCGCGGCCACGACGTTGTCATCGGCGGCGAGCTGTTTTCCGATGCGATGGGCCGGGCCGGCACCTATGAGGGCACTTATATCGGCATGATCGACCACAATTTGACGACAATCGCCCGGGCCCTGGGCGGCGCGGCGCCCGAGGCTGGGATGCACGGGCGCCTAGGGCGGCAGGATGTGACGCAATGAACTCCCATCTTGAGCTCGTGGCGGCGCCGTCGCGCGCTTCGCCGGGCATAGACCCGGAAAGCCCGCTGTCGGTCGCTGGCCTGACCGTCGCCTATCAGCGCAAGCCGGTGTTATGGGACGTGAGCTGGTCGGCGCCGCAAGGGGCGCGCATTGCCATCGTCGGGCCCAACGGCGCCGGCAAGTCGACATTCCTCAAGGCAGCCCTCGACCTCATTCCCCGCCTGGCCGGAGACATCGCCGTCTACGGGAGCGACGTTGCCGAGCAGCGCCGTCTCATCGCCTACATGCCGCAGCGGTCGTCGGTCGACTGGGACTTCCCGACCACCACCCTCGATGTCGTCACCATGGGGCTTTACCGTGAGATCGGCTGGTTCCGCTGGCCGGGACGCCGGCACCGCGAGCGGGCGCTTCACCATCTTGAGTCGGTTGGCATGGCGGACTTTGCCGACCGCCAGATCGGGCAGCTGTCGGGCGGCCAGCAGCAGCGCGTCTTTGTTTCCCGCGCCCTTGCTCAGAACGCCAGCATCTATGTCATGGACGAGCCATTGGCCGGGGTGGATGCCGCAACCGAGCGCGCCATTGCAGATATCATCGCCAGGCTCGCAGCCCAGGGGCGAACCGTCATCTGCGTGCATCACGACCTGCAGACGGTGCCGGTCTATTTCGATCACGTCATGCTGTTGAACGCCCGGCTGATTGCCGCCGGACCGCTCGAGACGACCTTCATTCCGGAGAACCTGCAAAAGGCCTATGGCGGCCGGCTCGCCGAGGCAGAGCTGCCTGCGGTCGGCTCCCTGGCTCGCGGCTGACCCGAGGCCCATGGCCGTGAGCGCATTCCTTGACGCTCTCCTGCTCAACGCCGGCTACAACACCGTGGTGGTCATGTTGGGCGCAGCCCTCCTCGGTGCCGGGGCCGGCGCCATAGGCGTCTTCGTGCTGCTGCGCCGCCGGGCGCTGGC
>CAYWVA010000589.1:0-1781 GCA_964461545.1 uncultured Rhizobiaceae bacterium
GTCCCTCGAACCACTCCTGGCGCCGCTTCACGACATCGGGCCGGTCCTGCTCGGCAGCATGTGCAGTCTTTTTTTACGCGTCATGCCGCGGCGCTTGAAGAAGCGCCACAGCGTGCTGATGGTAACACCAATGCCCTTCCCAGCCAGGCAGGCGCGAAGCTCAGCCAGGGTGATGTCCGGCTTATCTTCCACCAGCGACACGATCAGCTCACCATGGGCTTCGATGCGTCCCGAGCGGCGATCCCCGCCCAGCGCCTTGGGTCGAAAATCGCCGCTCCGCCGCCGCCGGTTGTGCCAGCGGATCGCACTCGAAGCACTCACCCCAAACCGTTGCGCCGCCTGGCGGCACGACATTCCGCCATCGACTGCCGCAAGAACCCGTTTGCGAAGATCGTTTGAAAGTGCTGTGGCCATGCATGCTGGCCCCCTTCACCAGCACGCATCTTGAATCAGAACTCAGCTGATTTGGGAATCCCCCACGATTCACTCAGCTCGAAAACCGCTCTAGTACTACAGTTGCACATTTGATTGACGTTTGTAGTGGGCGATGGCGGCGTTGGCTTGATGCTGCCGTCGCCACAGCGACCAGGCGATGATGAACGATGTGCTGATCGGCGGGCGCAGCAGGATGCGGGCCACGAGGTAGCGGATTTCCGGCACGCTCGGCAGCAGTGCGGCCATGGCGCTCAGGCGGCGATTGTTCTCGTTGGACTCGTTTCGTTCGGTTTGCCCCAAGCGGTGCGCTTGAGGTCGGCGGCAAGCTTGGCAAGAAACGCCAGCGCCGCCATGACCAGGCTCATATGGCGGTGCCAGCCGTGCCAGGAGCGGGCCTCGCAAAGGCCTGGGCGACGCTCGCCGCCGGCGAAGGCGCCAAGGGCCTGCGGCTCTATCACTGGGCGCGGATCGCAACCTCGCACGAGCAGAAGCAGGAGCGCCGAAGTCCCATATGAGCCGCCCGGAACCAAGGCAGGAAGTTCTCGCCGGGCTCGTCGAGCGGGTCTCCTTCCACAATTTTGAGAACGGCTTCTGCGTTCTGAGGGTGAAGGCCCGTGGCCACCGCGATCTGGTGACGGTCGTCGGACATGCCGCCGCCATCTCGGCGGGCGAGTGGATCACGGCGTCCGGCGAATGGGTCAACGACCGCACCCATGGCCAGCAGTTCAGGGCACGGTTCCTCAAGGCATCTGCCCCGAGCTCCATCGAGGGCATCGAGAAGTACCTGGGCTCCGGGATGATCCGCGGCATCGGCCCCGTCTACGCCAGGAAAATGGTTAGAGCCTTCGGCGAGAAGGTTTTCGACGTCATCGAAGGAAAGCCGGCCAGGCTTCGCGAGGTGGCTGGGATCGGCCCGGTGCGCGCCAGGCGCATCACCGAGGCCTGGGCTGAGCAGAAGATCGTCCGCGAGATCATGGTCTTTCTGCATGAGCACGGCGTCGGCACGGCCCGCGCGGTGCGCATTTACAAGACCTATGGCATCGATGCCGTCCAAGTCATGTCAGAGAACCCGTACCGTCTCGCTCGCGATATCCGCGGCATCGGCTTCAAGACAGCCGACGCCATCGCCATGAAGCTCGGCATCGACAAGACGGCGATGATCCGGGTCCGTGCCGGCATCTCCTATGCCCTCACCGAGGCAATGGACGAGGGCCACTGCGGCCTGCCGACCGAGCAATTGCTGCCGCTCACCGTGAAGCTGCTCGAGGTTCCCGGTGACCTTGTCCAAACCGCCCTTGGTCTGGAGATTGCAGAGGGGACCGTCATCGCCGACTCCGTCGGTGAGA
>CAYWVA010000590.1:0-1776 GCA_964461545.1 uncultured Rhizobiaceae bacterium
ATGTAGGCGACAAAGAAATCCGGGACCGAGATCGTCGTCAAGGTGAGCGAGTTGACCGTCCGGTCGAACCAGCTGTTGCGGTAAAGGGCGGCGAGAATGCCAAGGCCGAGGGCCAGCGGCACCGAGATGGCCGCGGTCAAGCCGGCCAAGTACAAGGTGTTGTAGAGGCGCGGCGCGATCAGCTCGGTGACGGTGCGGCGATAGCCGACCCGGCCGGCAAACGAGGAGCCGAAGTCGCCCTGGAAGACACCGCTGATCCACTCGACGTAGCGGACGGCTGCCGGCCGGTCGAGGCCGAGTTCGCGCTGAGCCGCGGCGACCGTCTCAGGGGTGGCCGCCTGGCCGAGAATCGCCGCGGCAAAGTCCCCAGGCAACAGCTCGATCGACGAGAAGATGATCATCGAGACGATGACCAGGGTCAGGAGTCCCAGCCCCAGCCGCTGCAGGACGGTGCGCAATACCGGATGCATGCCTAGCGTTTCTCAGCCCTAGCTTTTGTGTTTTCTTGTGCCTTGGCTGCATTGTGGCAAAAACCCGACCCTCCTGCCAGCGCTAATATGCGAGCGATGGCGGCGGGACGTTTGCATAACCCCCAACTGACGTCCTCGCGCTTGACGCGAGGATCCATGGCCACAATTCGATGCCCTCGCCCTCTGGCTCATGGGTGCTCGGGTCAAGCCCGAGCAAGGCAAATTGGCGACGCAAGTGACTTATGCAAAGGTCCCGGCGCAAGCGGGAATCCAGTTGGCACTTGGCAATGTTCATGGATCCCCTGAATTCACAAACGAGCGGAAAGGCGGACTTGCACGTAATGGCAATGGCCGCCCCTCGGGGCGGCCATTGCGTCTGTGCTCCTCGGTTCGGAAGCTACTCGGTGAACCACCAGCGCTCGGCGACCTTCAGCCCGTCGTTTTCCCAGTTCGGCGCCAACTCGCCGTGAGCGAGCTTGTCGGAATGAGCGTGAAGGAGGTTGTTGAACACCATGACGATCGCGCCGCCGTCGGTATGCAGGAGTTGCTGCATTTCGGCATACATCGCCGCGCGCGTCTCCTCGTCGGTCTCCGCCCTGGCCACGACCAGCAGTTCGTTGAAGCGCGGGTTCTTCCAGTTCGTGTCGTTCCACGCCGCATCGGCGGAATAGGCGGTCGAGAACATCCAGTCGACGGTCGGCCGGCCGCTCCAGTAGCAGGCGACGAACGGCTTCTTCAGCCACACATTTTCCCAGTAGCCGTCGTTCGACTCGCGCACCACGTTGATGTCGATGCCTGCCGCGGCGGCGGACTCCCGGTAAAGGAGGGCCGCATCGACAGCGCCGGCGAAGGCCGCATCGGCGGCCGACAGGTCGACACTGAGCGAGCTCAGTCCGGCCTTCTGCAGGTGGCTCCTGGCCCGTTCCGGATCGTAGGTGTGGCGCGGTTCGGGGTCGATTGCGAACTTGACGCCCGGTGGGACCGGGTTGTCATTGGCGGAAGTGGCGTGGCCCAGGAACACCTTCTGGACGATCTCTTCGCGATTGATGGCGTATTTCAGCGCCAGCCTGACGTCGACATTGTCGAACGGCGGAGTGTCGGTGTGCATCGGCAGGGTGTAGTGGGCGTAGCCGGTCTGCTCGACGATTGTGACGTTGGGGCTGCGCTGCAGCATCGTCAGAGTCCTGAGGTCCGGCCGGCCGATAAAGTGCACATCCCCGGTCACCAGGGCATTCATCCGGGCCGCGACGTCGGTGATGCCGATGAACTCGACTTCGTCGAAATAGGGCTTGCCGTCATGGAAGTA
>CAYWVA010000591.1:0-1769 GCA_964461545.1 uncultured Rhizobiaceae bacterium
CGCCGCACTCATCGACCATGATATGGGCATCGGCGTGACACAGCACCGCGCCATAGGGGGGCGTCATGGCCGACAGGGCAAGCGCGTTGGCGGCGGTCCCGGTGACCACGAGATAGGCCCGCACTTGGCGCTCGAACACCTCGCTCAGCCGGTCCTCGGCGCGCCGTGTCCAATCGTCGGCGCCGTAGGAGACGGCCGTGCCGGCATTGGCCGCGCTCAGCGCCTCGATGATGCGCGGATGAACGCCGAACACGTTGTCGCTTGCGAAATTCATGCGATACCCACCCGCGCTTCTGATCGCGATGGCGCCGGCCACCGCCGGGGGCGCTTCTGCAGATCTAGGCGACGGCGTCCAGCATCTTTGGCAGCTTGTCGGAGAACATCTCGTCGATCTGGCTTTCGCTGACGATGAGCGGCGGCGACAGCGCCAGGGTATCGCCGGTGATCCGCACCATCAGGCCATGGTCGTGGAAACCGGTCTCCATGACATCATAGGCCCGCTTGCCCGGTGATCCGGCAACCGGCACGAGGTCGATGCCGACGGTCAGGCCGATGGTGCGGATGTCGGCAACCAGCGGGTGGCTCTGCAACGACATGGCGGCATCGGCCCACAGGTTCTCAAGCTTGAGGGCGCGATCGAACAAATCCTCTTCGTGATAGGTTTCAAGGGTAGCGAGGGCGGCCGCGGCGGCCATGGGATGGCCGGTGTAGGTATAGCCATGGAACAGCTCGATGACGTGCTCCGGCCCGTTCATGAAGGCGTTGTAGATGTGCTTGCCGGCCATCACACCGCCCATCGGGATGGTGCCGGACGTCACGCCCTTGGCAAAGGTGATCATGTCGGGGACGACGCCGAAGCGTTCCGCGGCAAAGGCATGGCCAAGGCGGCCGAAGGCGGTGATCACTTCATCGAAGATGAGCAGGATGCCGTGACGGTCGCAGATCTCGCGCAGGCGCTGGAGATAGCCCTCAGGCGGCGGCAGCACGCCGGTCGAGCCGGCCATCGGCTCAACGATCACCGCAGCGATGGTGGAGGCGTCGTGGAGCTGCACCAGGCGCTCCAGGTCATCGGCGAGGTGCGCGCCCCATTTGGGCTGGCCCTTGGTGAAGGCCTGCTCGTCGCGGTTATAGGTGTGCGACAAATGGTCGACCCCCGGCAGCAGAGGACCGAACCACTTGCGGTTGGGCGACATGCCGCCGACCGAGATGCCGCCGAATCCGACGCCGTGATAGCCGCGCTCGCGGCCGATGATGCGGACCCGGCTGGCCTCGCCCCTGACCCGGTGATAGGCCAGCGCAATCTTGAGCGCGGTGTCGACCGACTCAGAACCCGAGTTGGTGAAGAAGGCATGGTCGAGATCGCCCGGCGCCATGGCGGCAAGCCGGCCGGCGAGCTCAAACACCTTGGGATGACCGAATTGGAAGGTCGGGGCAAAATCGAGCTCGCCGGCCTGGCGCTGGATCGCTTCGACGATGCGGGGGCTGCAGTGGCCGGCATTGCAGCACCACAAGCCCGCCGTGCCGTCAAGAACGGCCCGCCCGCTCATGTCGTAATAGTGCATGCCCCTGGCGCGAGCGATCAGCCGCGGCCGCTTCTTGAAGGCGCGGTTAGGCGTGAACGGCATCCAAAAGGACTCGAGATTGTTGGGGGTCGGCTCCCAATGGGCCGCAATCGGCGCCTCAGGCTTGTTCATCGGTTCCTCCTCATAGGGTGGGCGCAACCTATCAGAGCCGGGAGGCAGGGGCAATTCGGCTTGCATTGCCTGGGC
>CAYWVA010000592.1:0-1764 GCA_964461545.1 uncultured Rhizobiaceae bacterium
TCATCGCTCAGCGACTGCTCGACCATCTCGCGCTTGGCCTGCGTCGCGGGCGCCCGCCCCTTGGGGTCAAGCCGCACCTCGCGGTGCTGCAGGAAATGCTTCACGGCCGCGACGTCGGCATCACAGTCGATGTGGGCGAACAGCTTCTCGTAGTACTCCTTGGCCAGCGGCTCCACCGGGCTCTCGGCGATGAACCAGCGGCGGTCATCGTTCTCGACCTTGAGGGCATCGGGGTAGTTGGTGAAGGCGATCAGGTTGAGCCGGTTGGGCGTGGTGTAGCTGGGCCGCCACATGGCCCTGATGCGCAGGTCGGGCTGGGTGATCACCGGCTTGAGGCGGTTGGCGATCTGCTGCCTGCCGAGCATCATCAACTCTTCGATCACCGCGAGCTGGGCGCCCTCCTGCCACTGGCTGTACTTCTCCGAGATCTCGTCGTTGGAAGGGAACACCAAGTTCGACGCGCCCAGCATGCGGTTCAGAATCGCGCCGATGGCGCTCTTGCCGGTGCCATGTTTCGGACCGTAGACGAGCATGGCGAACAGCACCTTTACGAACGGCTCCTTTACCAGCAGGGCCAGGAAGTCGAGCACGTCCTCGGCGACACGCGCATCGGGGAACAGGTAGTTGATGTGGCCCACGAACCACGCGGAGTCGCCGGGCGCCGCCGGGATGCCCGAGGGGCGCCAGAGATTATAGGCAAGCCCGTCGATCTCCTCGGGAGCGTTGGGCTCGAACACCATCTTCTCGAACTTGCTGATGTAGCCGGTCTTCTTGATGGCGTAGGCGAGCACGTTCTCCTTCTCGGTGACCAGGTGACCGAAATGGGCCGCCCACTGCTTGTCCGTCCAGACCTTGCGATCGGATCGGCGAACGAAGGCGTAGGCCTCCGAGACCCATACCCAGTCGGCCAGCGCCTCCTTGATGCGCACCCGGCGCTTCTGCGCCATCTGCGAGGCCACGGCCTCGGCCGCCTCCTTCAGTTCGTCGTTGGACGGTACGTCTTCAGTCATCGATCAACTCCTTTGCCGCCAGGGCAGTCAGCCGCTCATGTGCCTTCACGATCTGCCGGCGCGCGTAGTCCTCCGGATTGGGCTTCTCCAGCACCGACTCGGAGATCGCCCACTGGGGATCGGTGAGCACGCCCAGGATTGTCTCGTTGTCCACGCCGCACGCGATCATCGAGCAGATCCCTGAGAACAGCCATTCCGACCGCGACTCGCGCTCCTCGTCCGGATGGGCACCCAGGGCGATGATGATCTTGGTGCGCTCGGGGACATCCAGTTCGTCCAGATCCTCGATGCCGATGGCCGTTCCGATCTGGATGTGCTCCGCGGCGACAGTGGCAGACGGGGCCTCCGCGGCTCCCAGCAGCGGGTCGGCCGTCTGGAACTGATGCAGTTCGTAGAGGAGCGAAGTGTCCAGCGTAACAGTCCGGGCCATGATCGGCACCAGGCCCCGCGCCCGCTTCCGCTCATTCGGAAAATTGACCGTTCCCGGTAACCGCAGGATGCGGGAGACGTCGGTGGTCATGTCGCCGCCATAGGTCACCGCCAGCCACCTATTGTAGCGCTCGATTTCGACTGCCTTCCCGACGTCGCTATCGATGACGATCGGCTGCCGCAAGCGCCACAAGCAGTTGAAGCCGTTGCCGCTCGAGTTGATGACCGATGGTGGGCCGGGCACCCCAGGCGGCAGATCGTCAGTCAGCATCTTCAGCACCCGCTGCCGGCCCGCCTCCAGGTCCTCGCCGTCCTTGTAGGCATC
>CAYWVA010000593.1:0-1763 GCA_964461545.1 uncultured Rhizobiaceae bacterium
CCATTCGCCACTCACCATTCGCCACTCACCATTCGCCACTCACTTCGAGCCGCGCTGGACGGCCCCTTCGGATCAGCGCCGGGCCGGAAAGATCAGCACGTGATCGGGATCGATGGCAAAGTGCAAGCTGTCGCCGGGATGAGGCGCATTGCGTTCGGGTACGCGCACGATGAGCGGCTCTTCCAGGCCTTCGAAATGGACCAGCAGCTCTACGGCGTCGCCGAGGAAGCGGGTGCGGGTGACATGGCCCAGCGGACCTCGGGGCAGCCCCGGTGCGGGTCGGATGCCTTGCGGGCGAACCAGGATCAGCACCGGCTCACCTGCCGTGAGACTGTTGACCGGGAAGCTGCCGAGCGGCGACAGCGCCATGCCGTCCACCACCCGGCCGTCGACTTCGTTGAAGTCGCAGAAAAAGCGCGCCGCATCCGCATCTACCGGCTGACGATAGAGCACCTCCGGCGTGCCCTGTTGGATCAGTTCGCCTTGGCGCATGAGCAGGATGCGGTCGGCCATTCCCATGGCCTCGACCGGGTCATGGGTGACCAGCACCGAACTCGCCCGGGTCTCCCTGAGGATGGCGAGTGTTTCCTGCCGGACGGACTCGCGCAGGCGCTGGTCCAGCCCCGAGAACGGTTCGTCCATCAGCATCACGGTCGGGCGGGGCACCATGGCCCGCGCCAGGGCGACGCGCTGCTGCTCACCGCCGGACAGTTCGTGGGGATAGCTCGATTCATATTGTTCAAGCCCCACGCGCCTGAGCGCGCTGCGGGCCTCGCTACGCGCCGTGGCGCGGTCGAGCGCGCGCAGTCCGAACACGACGTTGGCAAGGATGGTCAGGTGGGGAAACAGGGCGAAGTCCTGGAACATCAGGCCGACATTGCGCTTTTCCGGTGGCACGAAGGCGCTGTGGCCGGCAACCTCGAAGCCATCGAGCAATACCCGGCCCGATTGCGGCCGCTCCACGCCGGCGGCCAGTCTCAACAGCGTGCTCTTGCCGCAGCCCGAGGGGCCGAGCAGGCAGACGATCTCTCCCGGCTCAAGCTCGAAGCTGACCCCCCTCACGGCTTCGATGTCGCCAAAGGACAACGACACTTTTTCGAAGTTCAGCCGCGCACCGAAGGTCGCTGCTGCGGTACCACGCAAACCCCAACTGCGCGGAGCGACGGGCCTTTGGATCGTCACCGGCTTGCTCATTGCCGCCCCCAATACACCAGATGGTGCGGCGCGACTATCCCTACTGGCTTAGTCGGGTTTCCACACGGCCACTGCTGCCGGCGCACCCGGCGCGCAACGCTAGTCCTGCTCGAGGTCGGGTTCGTGGAGAGGATCCAGGTCGAGTTCGGGCTCATCGTCGTGGTCGAGCCTATCCTCGTCGGGGTCAAGCTCACTGTCCCTGGGCGCCGGGACGAGGAAGTCCGGCGGCAGATTGGCATCGAGGAGGCCAGCATCCTTCAGTTCAGCCAGGCCTGGCAAATCGGTGAGCGCCGCCAAGCCGAAATGCACCAGAAAGGCCTCCGTGGTCCCATAGGTCACCGGCCTGCCGGGCGTTCGCCGGCGGCCGCGCAGGCGGACCCAGCCGACCTCCAAAAGCTGATCGAGGGTGCCCCTGGAGATTGTGACGCCGCGCACTTCCTCGATGTCGGCCCGGGTGACAGGCTGATGGTAGGCGATGATGGCAAGCGTTTCGAGTGCGGCGCGCGACAGACGGCGCTGTTCAACGGCCTCACGCCGCAACAGGAAGCTCAGGTCGGCGGCGGTACGAA
>CAYWVA010000594.1:0-1760 GCA_964461545.1 uncultured Rhizobiaceae bacterium
GCGACGTTCAAGCCGGTCTGGGTCGACAGGCTCACCGGCTGCAGCGTGAAGGTGTTGTTGAAGCCGCCGACGAGGACATTGGCCCCCCCGCCGATGGCCGCGGTGGCCTCGGCAGCGGCACCGACATAGGTGCCGCCCAAGGCACCCGGCGCGATGCTGCCCGGAGCGAACACGACCCAGTTCAACACCTGGTTGCCGGTGACGCCGATGTCGAGGCCGAACTTGTTGATGACGCCGGAATACAGCTCAATTCCTGCGGAACCGCTGAACTGGCATTCCATCGACTTCGACGAGCCGATGATGAAACCGATGCCCGGTGCGACGTTGCAGCTGAGAGTGCCGATGTTGACGCCCGATTGAGCCGAGGCGGCTCCGGTAGCGGCAAGCATGACGGCGGCCGCAGCGGCGGCGGTTAGGCTAAATGCGCGTAGTCTCTGCATGTTTGATCCTTTTCCCCTACTTTGCGTCAGGTGGTCGCTTGCCGGGGGCGGCAGCGCACGCCTTCGCTCGGGTGGCAACATTAGCACATGTCAAATGGCAGAAAAGGGGCGATTTGAGGGCTCAGGAAAGTGCGTTGCAAAAGCGCTGAATGCGGCGACAGGCCTCGGCCAGCACATCGGTTGCGGTAGCATAGGACACCCGGAAGAACGGCGACAGCCCGAATGCGGCGCCATGCACCGCTGCCACGCCCTCAGCCGCCAACAGCTCGGTGACGAAATCCTCGTCGTTCTCGATGATCTTGCCCGACGGCGCCCGCTTCGAGATGGTGCCGGCGCATGAGGGATAGACGTAGAACGCCCCCTCGGGTCTGGCGCAGGTTATGCCGGTCGCCTGGTTGAGCATCGCCACGACCAGATCGCGCCGCTCCTTGAACGCCCGGTTGTTGACGGCGATGAAGTCCTGCGGGCCGTTGAGCGCCTCCACTGCGGCCCATTGCGAGATCGACGTCGGGTTGGAGGTCGACTGCGACTGGAGCTTGGACATGGCCTTGATCAGCATTTCGGGCCCGCCGCCATAGCCGATGCGCCAGCCGGTCATGCAATAGGCCTTGGAGACGCCGTTCAAGGTCAGCGTCCGGTCGTAGAGCTCCGGTTCGACCTCAGCCGGGGTGGTGAAGCGGAAGTCGTCATAGACGAGGTGCTCATACATGTCGTCCGACAGCACCCAGACATGAGGGTGGCCGCGCAGCACGTCGGTCAAAGCCCTGATCTCGTCTTCGGTGTAGGCCGCCCCCGACGGATTGGAGGGCGAGTTGAAGATCACCCACTTGGTCTTCTCGGTGATGGCGGCCGACAGGGCGGCCGGCGTCAGTTTGAGCCTGTCCTCCAGGCGCGTCTCGACGAACACCGGGACGCCCGCCGCCAGCAGCACGATATCGGGATAGCTCACCCAGTAGGGCGCCGGAATGATCACTTCGTCGCCGGGGTTGAGCGTCGCCATCAGGGCATTGAACAGCACCTGCTTGCCGCCGGTGCCCACCGAGATCTGGGAGGGCGTGTAATCGAGGTTGTTGTCGCGCTTGAACTTGGCCGAGATGGCGCGCTTGAGCTCCGGAATGCCGTCGAGCGCCGTGTACTTGGTCTCGCCGCGCCGGATGGCGGCGATGGCCGCCTCCTTGATGTTGTCGGGCGTGTCGAAGTCGGGCTCACCGGCCGACAGACCGATGACGTCGCGGCCCTCAGCCTTGAGCTCGAACACCTTGTTGGAGATCGAGATGGTCGGCGAAGGCTTGATGCGGGCGAGCGAGTCGGCGATGAAGG
>CAYWVA010000595.1:0-1755 GCA_964461545.1 uncultured Rhizobiaceae bacterium
CGCCCCCACACGCCGTGACGCCCACGGCGAGCGCGCGCACCAGGCGCAGCTTGTGCTCGGGACTGGTGCGGGCAAAGACCGTCGTCCCCCCCACCAGGTCTTGCAGTTGGGCGGCATCGAGGGCCTCAAGCGCCTGGCCGGTCACCACCTTGGGGTCCTCGGCAAGCCCGAGCTGGCGGGCGATGGCGCCGGCGGTTGCGCCATGATCGCCGGTGATCATGATCACCCGGATGCCGGCCGTGTGGCATTCGCCGACCGCCGCGATGGCTTCCTCGCGCGGCGGATCGATGAGGCCGACCAGTCCGATGAGCGTTGCACCCTCCTCGACATCGGCAAATGTCAGGGTCTGATGGCCGGGCGCCATCGGCTTGATGGCAAACGCGAGCACCCGCTGGCCCTGGCCGGCCAGGGCGTCGGTCTGCTCTCGCCAGAAGTCCGGATCGATAGCCGCGGTGTCTTTGTTGTTCATCTGCTGGCTGCACATGGCCACGATGCGCTCCGGTGCGCCCTTGAGGTACGCGAAGGCGCCCTCGCTATGGCTGTGGTGGAGGGTGGCCATGTAGCGGTGCTCGGCGTCGAACGGGATCTCGTCGGTGCGCGGCAGATCCTTGTTTAGGCGCACCGGATCCTCTCCCGCCTTCAGGGCGAGCGAGATGAGCGCGCCTTCCATGGGATCGCCGGCGACGATCCAGGTGTCGTCCTTGTGACGCAGTTCGGCATCGTTGCACAGCACCGCGCAGCGGATGAGCTCGCCCAAGGTGTGGACTTCTGCGGGTTCGATCTCAGACCCGTCGCTGAGGAACGAGCCGCGCGGGGCATAGCCCTCGCCGGTGACCTCCACATGGCGCCGCTCACCGAGCACCGACCTGACCATCATCTCGTTGCGCGTCAGCGTGCCGGTCTTGTCGGAGCAGATGACCGATACCGAGCCCAGCGCCTCCACCGCCGGCAGGCGGCGGATGATGGCCTTGCGCGCCGCCATGCGCTGGACACCGATCGCCAAAGTTATGGTGATAACCGCCGGCAGCCCTTCCGGAATGGCGGCCACGGCGAGGCCGACGACGATCATGAAGGCGTCAGGAAGTTCGTAGCCGCGCCCGCCATAGGCAAGTGCGAATATCGCCGCCGAGATCGCCAGGATGATGAATGTCAGCACGCGGGCAAGGGCATTGATCTGGCGGATGAGCGGCGTCTGCAGCCTTTCGACCGAGCCGATCAGCGTGCTGATGCGGCCAAGTTCGGTGGCCGCGCCGGTGGCGACGACCACGCCCGTGGCGTGGCCCGCGGCCACGAGGGTGCCAGAGTAGGCGATGGACAGACGATCCCCGAGCCCGGCGCCGGCGTCCACCGGATCCAGCGCCTTCTCCACAGCGACCGATTCGCCGGTGAGGATCGCCTCGTCGATGCGCAGATTGCGGGCCCGGATCAGCCGCAGATCGGCCGGGACCCGGTCGCCAGCCTCGAGAATCACAAGGTCGCCGGGAACGATCTCCTCGGCCGGCACGGTCTCACGCTGCGCCCCGCGCAGAACGGAGGCGCGCGGATCGATCATCGTGCGGATGGCATCGAGCGCCTGCTCGGCACGGCCTTCCTGGATGAAGCCGATCACGGCATTGACGATGACAACGGCCAGGATCACCAGCGCGTCAATGTAGTGGTCAATAAGCGCGGCCAGCACTGCCGCCGCCAAGAGGACGTAGATGAGCAGGCTGTTGAACTGGGCCAGCAGGCGCATGAGGGGCCCGCGCGATGCGG
>CAYWVA010000596.1:0-1754 GCA_964461545.1 uncultured Rhizobiaceae bacterium
AAAGCGGGCTGCTGCTTGATGACCTCCAAACGCCAGGAAGCCATCGACCTTCTGGAAGGTCTGCCGGCGGCGGCGCGCAAAGTCCTGCTCGCCCCCCGACGCCGGCTCACGCTCGATGCCGGTCAACAGCTGTTCGAGGCCGGCGAGCCGGCCGACACGCTTTACATCGTCAACAAGGGCACGCTTGGCGTCTATGTCGACCGGCCGGGCACCGGCCGTCACCTGCTGGCGCTGATCCGCCAGGGCGAGGTGATCGGGGAAATGGCGGTGATCTCCGGCAGCCCGCGCACCGCAAGCGCGGTGGCGATCCGGGACAGCGAACTCATAGCCGTGACGGCCACCGAGTTCACCGAGCTGCAGCACCGCTATCCCGGGCTCGCCTCGAGCCTCAACCGGCTGCTGGTGCGCCGATTGCGCCTCACGTCGATGGGGGGCGGCCAGCGCAGCGAGCCCAAGACCAATGCCGTCATTCCCGCCTGCAAGGGGGTCGATGCGGACATCTTCGCCCGCCGATTGGCCAGCGAGCTTGAGCGCCTCGGTGCGAGCGTGCATGTGGTTCCGGCAGGCGACGACAACACTGCCGCACCCGACCTTGCCCGTCTCGAAGAGGCCCATGACCACGTGTTGTTGTGTGGCCATCTGGAGCACCGGGAGTGGACCGTCATGTGCGCCCGACAGGCCGACCGGATCATTGCCGTCGTGCCGGCCCACGGCAGCCTCGATCCGCGATTCCCCCGCTCCCTTCTGGCCCAACGGGCCGCCCATCAGCTCGCCGATCTGGTGCTCCTGCATCAATCCCCCGTTGAGCCTCCGTTGCGCACCGGCCAGTGGCTCGATGCCTTGCAGCCGAGCCGCCATTTCCATCTGCGTTACAAGGCCAAGCGCGACTGGCAGCATCTGGCCCGGGTGATCGCCGGCACCTCTGTCGGTTTGGTGCTGTCGGGCGGCGGGGCGCGGGCTTTCGCTCACATCGGCGTGCTGCGGGCCCTTGAGGGGGCCCAGATTCCGGTCGACTTTGTCGGAGGATCGTCCATGGGGGCGATCATCGCCGCCTGCCACGCCAGCGGCTGGTCGTCGGAAACCATCATCGAGCGCTTCCGCAAGTCCTCGATCACCAAGAACCCGCTGTCGGACTATTCCCTGCCGCTCATCGGGCTGGTGCGCGGCAGGCAGGTCGAGCGGCTGCTCGAAGCCGCTTTCGGCGACATCGGCATCCCGGATTTGTGGCGGCCGTACTTCTGCGTTTCGAGCAACCTGACGACCGCCAAGGTCCATGTGCATCGACGCGGCAAGCTGCGCGAGGCACTCAGAGCCAGCGTGTCCCTGCCCGGCATCCTGCCGCCGGTCCTCCATCCCGAGGGCGTCTTGGTCGACGGCGGCGTCATGGATAACTTGCCGGTCACCACCATGCGCACCGTCAACCACGGGCCGGTGATCGCCCTCGACGTTGCCCGCGACCTGGCGATCACCCCGCAGTGGCTGAAGGAGGTTCGCGCCGCCCCGCTCCTGAGCCGCATGCTTAGCCCGCCTATCGTCTCGATCCTCATGCGCGCCGGCACGGTCGGCAACGAAGACAGAGCGCGGGACCAGCTTGAGGCCGCCGAACTGGTCATCAGTCCGCCGCTCGAAGACATCGATATCCGCGACTGGCGGGCCTTCGACCGGGCGGTCGAAATCGGCCACCGCCATGCGACAAGCGTCCTGGCGCTGGAGGCCGACCGCCTGCTCAAACCTCCTCTGCCGCAATGACCCAG
>CAYWVA010000597.1:0-1739 GCA_964461545.1 uncultured Rhizobiaceae bacterium
CTTGGTCACCAAGGGCGCGGTCTATGTCTGCATGAGTTCCTCCGAGCTGCACACGTTGCAGCGCGCCTTCACCGCCGCCGGGGGAAAGTGGAGCACATTCGTGATTTGGGCGAAGCACACCTTCACGCTCGGCCGCGCCGATTATCAAAGGCAATATGAACCTATTCTCTACGGCTGGCCGCAAGGTCATGATCGGTACTGGTGCGGTGCCCGCGACCAGGGGGACGTCTGGCACTTCGACAAGCCGGCGAAGAATGATCTGCATCCGACGATGAAGCCGGTCGCTCTGGTCGAGCGAGCGGTCAGGAACTCGAGCAAGACAAAGGACATCGTGCTCGATCCGTTCGGTGGCTCGGGCTCGACCCTGATCGCCTGCGAGAAGGCCGGGCGGCGGGCGCGCCTGGTGGAGCTCGATCCCAAGTACGTCGACGTGATCGTTCGGCGCTGGCAGGAGTGGTCCGGCGAGGTCGCCACCCTGGACGGCGTGGATCGGAGCTTTGAAGAGATCGCCGCGGAGCGCGAGGCTGTCGCGGCGTGATCAAACGCGATCGCTGAACCGGTTGCTGTAGTCGATCCTGATGAGCTCATGGCGGCAATTACCGCCGTCATAGATCTTCTCGGCCAGGAACCGCTCCTCTTCGGTCAGGAGGTCTTTGTCCAGATCGCGATACCAGGCGCGTGGGCGACCATCCTCGCCGCCGTTCCAGCGGTAGCCGCGCTCCTTGAGCAGGTGCTTGCATTCGATCGGCGCCTCCAGGGCCCAGAGCCGGTAGGTACGCCGCCGGGCGGTCGCCAGCAGCAGCGGCAGGATCGGCCGGCCGCTGTGTGGGAGTCTCAGGGACAACAGGTGCAGCACCGCCCGGCAGTCGGCCATCGCCCGGTGATCGTCGAAGAAGAAGCCGAATCGGTTGAGCAGATAGTCGAGCTTGGCGCTGCCCAGGCCTTCGTCCGCCCACGGCACCTGACCCATGGAGCAGGCCCAGGGCTTGTCGAGGAACAAAGGAAAGCGTCGCTCCAGGAAGCACCGGTCGAACGCGGCATTGTGGGCGATGATCAGGTTGGCGGGGGTTGCCAGCGTGGTCACGGCCTGCTCGTCGAGCTTCTGGCCGGGCAGCTGGTCATCGGTGATGCCGGTGAGCCGGACCACATCTTCGTGGAGAGGCTGGCCGGGATCCTCGAAACCTTCGTAGCCGGGCAGCACGTCGTAGAGCACGCCCTCGGAGGAGAAGTGGAAGGGCAGGCAGGCCAGCTCGATGATCCGGTCGCTGGCGGGATCGAGGCCGGTGGTCTCAATATCGACGATCAGGCCGAGGCGTTTCACCGTAGCAGGGTCATCGTCGGCATAGCGGGTGACCACCGGAACGCGGCGCAGGATGCGGTAGTTGCCGCTCTCCTCGAGGCGGGCAGCCAGCGGCTCCAGGTCGGCGGGGTCGGCCATCTCAACCTCCCGATGCCGCCGACCATAGGTCAGCTTGCTTCGTCGTGCACGCATGCGGCGCCGCCTCGCGGGCAACGCTGCGAAGAGATCGCCGCCGGGCGCAAGGCCGCGGCGGCGCGAGGATTGGTGCCGGGTGCGGTCAGTGCTTCGGGATCGACACCTTGACGCTGGCCACCTGCCGCACGTAGGGGATTTCGTCGTCGAGGATCTTGCGTACCCAGGACTCGAAGTCGGGCGCCAGCTGCTCGGTCTGGCCGGTCGCCTCCAGCACCGTCCAGGCCGAGAGCGCCTGGAAGATGAA
>CAYWVA010000598.1:0-1734 GCA_964461545.1 uncultured Rhizobiaceae bacterium
GGGGTGGCGTCGGCGCCCGCTCGCTCAACATCGAGCTGCAGGCGGCACTGAACCCGGCAAGTGATCGCAAGGTCGAGCGCTTCGGTTGGACCTTTGCGCCTGGCGACAAAGTCATGCAGATCGAGAACGACTCCGACAAGGAGGTCTACAACGGCGACATCGGCTTCATCGACGATGTTGATGCTGATATGGGCGAGCTCACCGCAAATTTCGACGGCCGCACCGTCACCTACGGCTTCGGCGAGCTCGACACGCTAATGCCGGCCTATGCCGCGACCATCCACAAGGCGCAAGGTTCGGAATATCCGGCGGTCGTCATCCCGGTGATGACCCAGCATTATGCCATGCTGCAGCGGAACCTGCTCTACACTGGCGTGACCCGCGGCAAGCGCTGACGAGCTGGACTTCCGGGGGGAATGTGAAGGAGCGCCGGCGAATTGAAATTCGGGTTCGAGGTAGAAACATGCAATCGCAACAGTGAATTGTCGGGACCGGACTCGGAGTCTGTGCTGCATGCTCCAGTCCTTTCGACGGCCCAGCGCGCCCGGCAAAAGGCGCATTGGACAACGACGGCAATACCAACGACCTACTCCTCGCGCATCGTGATCCGCTACAGCACTCCGCGGGCTCTGGCATCAGGACGCGCCCAGATCGGATGCGATGTCGGCTGGTTGAGGGCTCCGCATTGCGAGCAGACGAGACGGGCAGCGGCTTCGGGCACGGGTAGCCATTCCGGAAGGCCAGCCCGGGCAGCGTCAACGTAGATATGCCGCCCGCAGCCAAGGCAGCCGATCTCGAGCAGTTTGCCGTCGCGCTTGAGGTCGCCAATGGTTAATCGCATGGTGGTCGGACCTAATGGAGCGCAGTATGGCTACAGCTAACCCGCCTTGCGCTTACTTCGCGTCGAGGCAGGCTTGCTGCCGCGCTTGGCCGTCGACTTGCCTGGCGTTTTCTCCAGACTACGCTTGAGCGCTGCCATGAGGTCAACCACAGTTGCGCCCTCAGGTGCTGCCGGCGGGGCGGCAATCCTGGCGCCCTTGGCCTTCTCGTTGACCAGTTCCTTGAGCGCGTCGGCGTAGCGATCGCGGAACGCTGCGGGATCGAAGGCGGCCGATTTGCGCTCGATGATCTGGCCGGCAATCTCCACCATCTCGGGCTCGACCGCGAGTTCGGGAATCTCATCAAAGAATCGCTCGGCCGGCTTCAACTCGGAGCCATAGCGGATCATCTCAAGCACCAGGCCCTTGCCGAGCGGGGCCACGGCCACAAGGTGCTCACGCCCGCCGATCACTACCTGACCGATGCCGGCCTTGCCGGCCTGCTCCAGGGCCTCACGGATCACCAGATAGCCTTCAGCCGCCTGCTCGTCGGCTGGTAGCAGGTAATACGGCCGCTCGAAATAGCGCGGGTCGACATCCCCAAGCTCGACGAAGCATGCAAGATCGATGGTGCGCTTCGACTCGAGGCGGATCGCCTCCAGTTCGTCGGGCTCGAGCAGCACATAGCTGTCGCGGCCGAGCGGATAACCCTTCACGATTTCCTCGGTGGGCACCTCACCGACGCCGGGCACGGTCTTCGTGTATTTGATCCGCTTGCCGGTGGGCTTGTGGATCTGATTGAAGCTGATTGAATCGGTGCTCTCGACGGCGTTGAAGATCTCGACGGGGATCGACACGAGCGAGAGCCGCAGATGGCCTTTCCAGTAGGCCCGGCCTGGCTTGACCATGAACGAAT
>CAYWVA010000599.1:0-1726 GCA_964461545.1 uncultured Rhizobiaceae bacterium
ACCGGCCGTAACCCTCGCGGATGGGAATGAAGGCGCAGATCTGGTGACGGGTGATGGTGGCCACCGCCGTGGTGAAGGGGAATGGCCAGTCGGCCAGCTCTGCATCGGCCAGCCCCCAGTCACCGGGGTGGCTTTCGCCGCCGAAGCCGATGCCGAGGCCCTTGCGCACCGTAGAGCGGGCGCCGTCGGCGCCGATGAGCGTGGCGGGATAGACGGTTTGCGATGTCCCGTCGTGGTCAAGCTGGCAGGCCAAACCGGTTTTGTCGGCGGCCACGGATTGGAGACGTGTGTGCCAGTTGACGGCGATGCCGCGCTCGGCCAGCGCCTCGATCAGCAGCCGCTCGGTGTCGGACTGCGGCAGCGACAGAATGAAGTTGAACCGGTGCGGGATGTCGCTCGCTGCGATGCGGGCGATCTCATGGCGGCCCATCCGGAACACCACGTCGTCGATGCGCAAGCCGTGGGCGAGCAGGCGTTCGGTTACGCCGGACGGCTCAAGCAGATCGAGGGTGCGGGCATTGACCCCGAGGGCCCGGGATTCGGGGGTGGGCTCACCGTCGTCATCGATAACGTGCGCCTCCATGCCGCGCCGGGCAAGTTCGAGCGCCGCCGTCAGCCCCACCGGGCCGGCCCCGACAATGAGGACGCTGGGATCAATCTGGCTCATGGGACCTTCCGAAGGACTGAACGGACCTTGACCCCTATCATCGAATTGCCCAATCAGCGAACCCAATGCCTCACTCCCGCTTCTGGCTCATCCCCCTGGTCGTGGCCTCGGCGCTGTTCATGGAGAACATGGATGCGACGGTGATCGCCACCTCGTTGCCGGCGATCGCCGCTGACCTCGGCGAAGACCCGGTGGTGCTCAAACTCGCCTTCACGGCCTATCTCCTCAGTCTCGCGGTCTTCATCCCGGTGAGCGGCTGGCTGGCCGACCGCTACGGCACGCGCCGGGTTTTCACCATCGCCATCGCCGTGTTCACCGTCGCCTCGGTGTGGTGCGGCAGTGCCGGCTCGCTTGCTGAACTGGTGGCGGCGCGGGCGGCACAGGGCGCCGGCGGGGCGATGATGGTGCCGGTGGCGCGCCTCATCATCCTGCGTTCGGTGCCGAAGAACCAACTGGTGGCCGCTATGGCCTACCTCACCGTGCCGGCGCTCGTCGGGCCCCTCATCGGCCCGCCGCTCGGGGGCTTCATCACCACGTACTTCCACTGGCGCTGGATCTTCTGGATCAACGTGCCGGTCGGCATTCTCGGCATCGTGCTGGCCTGGAGGTTCGTGCCCGATGTCAGGGCCGAGCGCTCGCCGCGCCTCGACGCCACCGGATTCGTCCTGACGGGGCTGGCGCTGGTGACTTTGATGACCGGCTTGACCGGGGCCGGCGGCGGGGTGCTTCCGGGCCTGCTCGTTCCGGTCCTCATGGTCCTCGGAGTTGCCTTCGCACTGGTCTACTGGCGCCACCAGCGCCGCACCGCCGACCCCATCCTCAACCTCGACTTGGTCGGCATCGCCACGTTCCGCACCAGCGTGCTCGGCGGCGCGCCGTTCCGCATCGCCTCCGGTGCGATCCCGTTCCTGCTGCCGATGATGCTGCAGGTCGGTTTCGGGCTCGATCCCTTCGCCTCGGGTTCGCTCACCTTCATGGCCGCGGCCGGCGCGCTGGTGATGAAGTTCACCGCCCAGCCGATCCTGCGCCGCTTCGGCTTTCGTAGCGTGCTCACCGTCA
>CAYWVA010000600.1:0-1723 GCA_964461545.1 uncultured Rhizobiaceae bacterium
TGTAATGGGTCGCAATAATCTCCGGCTCCGCAGGCGACTTTTCTCAAATTGCCTCCGGCCGAGCCGGGCGGTAGCGTGAGGCAACCACGGCGACGATCTCGGATGACGTAGGATGGCGAGGTGTGCGCGGCGGAGGTTGACTGCCTCCGCCGCGCCATAAGCAACCCTGGGAGAATGCGCCTCCCGAAGGTCAATCATACAATGCAAATCCTACACCCTTTCCTCGGCTCGGTGCAGCAGTACCTGGAGCAACTCAGCGACTGGGAGACGCCACGTCCGGCCCGATGCCCGCTGTGCGAGTCCAACCGGCCATTGACCGTTCACGGCTTCTACGTCCGCACGCTGGTCGACCTCGACTTCGACGACGAGATCCGCGTGCGCCGCTATCTGTGCGAAGTGTGTCGCCGCACGGTTTCGCTCCTCCCGCACTTCGCGCTGCCCTACCTGCGTTCGAGCATCACCGTGATGGCGCTCTGGCTGATGGCCCGGCTGCTCAAGCCGAAGGAGCCGGCCAGGCAACCACCGCCACCGATGCCCTATCAGCGCGGCCAGTTCTGGCTGTGCCGCTTCCTGGCGCAAGCCGAAGCACTGTGCCTTGCACTGGCACACCTCGCCACGCCTCCGGCCGCATCCACCTTCGCCGAGCGCGCCGCCAGGATGCTGGAGTCGGTGGGCTGGATCGATGGACACCGGTTCCTGTTCTCGGGCCTGCGCGCTCACCTGCTGGGATGGCCGGTGTCGCTGGCTCCCGACGGCCGTCGTCGCACACTCGATCCAGCGGCCGCCCCGGCTTGAGCCCGACCACACACCATTTGTCTGGACCGGAACCGGAGTTGGCCGTACGCTGCGGTTCATGGACGAAAAAGCCGAGAAAATTGCGTTGTTCCGCTACGGACTCATCGCACCGCTGGTGCTGGAGACACTCCCGCGGGGCGAGTTGACCCGGCGCGCGCAACAAATCGCCGCGCGCGTCTACGATATCCCGTACTCGCAGCGCCGCCAGGTTTCTGTCGATACGCTGTTGGAGTGGACCTTGCGCTATCGACGGCAGGGTCTGGACGGACTGCAGCCCAAGCCGCGCCAAGATCGAGGACAGATGCGCGTGATCACGCCAGAGACGGCCGCCCTCATCGAACGGCTCAAGCGCGAAAGTCCTTCGCGCACCGGCACCTCGCTGCTGGCGCAACTGGCGCTGGAAGCCAAAGGCGGTGGCGGCCAGCAGCCCGCCGAGTTGTCGCCCGCCTCGCTGTACCGCTTCCTGCGCGCCCGCGGTCTCACCGAACGCCAACTGTTGCAGGAGCCAGCCGCCGCCAACACGCACAAAAAGTACGAAGCCCAGTACGCCAATCAGGTCTGGCAATCCGATATGCTGTTCGGCCCTTGGGTGAACCGGCCCGGCGGCGGCAAACAGCCGGTCTTTCTCCACGCCATCCTCGATGACGCCTCCCGGCTGATCCCCCACGCGCAGTTCTACTCCGATCAAGGCCTGCAGTCGTTCCTGGATTGCTTGCGCCAAGCCATCGCCGCGCGCGGCCTGCCCACGCGCCTGTACATGGACAACGCCAAGATCTACCGCTCGCCGCAGTTGGCACGCATGGCTGCCTCCATCGGCATCCTCATCGTACACACCCCGCCGTTTCAGCCCGAGGGCCGCGGCAAGATCGAACGGTTCTTCCGCTCGGTGCGCGAGCAGGTGCTGGATTCCATCGAGCCGGCTGCGCTG
>CAYWVA010000601.1:0-1722 GCA_964461545.1 uncultured Rhizobiaceae bacterium
GAGTTCAAGCACGACTGGGAAAGGCCTTATCTGGAGGGCTCGCGCGATCGGATCTTCAAGAATACCTTCGCTGACATCGAGAAGATCCTGACCACCTGCGCGGAGAACGGCACGCGCTTCGAAATCGAATGCTACGACATCGGGCATCTCTACACGCTCGCCCATTTCGTAGATCGCGGCCTTATAAAGCCGCCATTCTTCGTCCAGAGCGTATTCGGCATTCTGGGCGGCATTGGCCCCCACCCGGAAGACGTGATGCACATGAAGCGGACCGCCGACCGCCTGTTCGGCGACACTTATCGCTGGTCGGTGCTTGGTGCGGGACGCAATCAGATGCCGATCGCGGCCATCGCTGCGGCCATCGGCGGCAACGTGCGCGTCGGACTGGAAGATTCGCTCTGGATCGGACCGAAGAAGCTTGCCGGGTCAAACGCTGAGCAGGTCCGCCAGGTTCGCTCGATCATCGAAGGGCTCGGGCTCGAGATCGCATCGTCGGAGGAAGCGCGTGAGATCCTCGAGCTTAAGGGCGCCGACCGTGTCAACTTTTAGCCGGAGTGCCGCATGAACGTCCTGATTGTCTACGCCCATCCCGAACCGACCTCGTTCAGCGCCGCCTTGGTCGATCGGGCAGTCGTCGCGCTTCGGGAAGCCGGCCATGTCGTCACCGTTTCGGACCTCTACAAGGAAAGCTTCAATCCCCTGGCGGGCCGCCATGATTTCTCGACAGTTGCCGATCCGAAGCGCTTTCACTACCAGAGCGAACAGGCGCTGGCGGCACGCAATGGCGCCTTTGCGCCCGAGATCGCGCGAGAACAGGCGCGCGTCGCCGCTGCCGATCTCCTGATTCTGCAGTTCCCGCTGTGGTGGGGCGGGCCGCCGGCCATCCTGAAGGGGTGGTTCGAGCGGGTGCTCGCCTATGGTTCCGCCTATGTCGACGGGCGGCGCTTCGACACAGGCGTGTTCAAGGGGCGCCGCGCTCTGCTGTCCGTGACGACCGGCGGCACGACCGCCCGATTCGGCCCCGACGGCGTCTATGGTGAAGTCGAGAAAGTCCTATGGTCTACCCAGCGACTAACGCTGCAATATATGGGCTACACTGTCGAGACGCCTTTTGTCGCCTACGGCACGCCTCGCGTGGGCGATGAGGGACGACAGGAATATCTCAAACAGTTTGCCCAGGTGGTGCTTGACGCAGCCGCCAAGCCGGTCGAGCGCAACGTGGAGGAGGCCCTGCTCGACAGCGTGCCGACGGACGCCTGGGCTCATGCACGATAGGCGGGGAAAGGAACTCAGCAATGAGCACTGAAGCACCCTTCTCGGGCAGGACTGTCCTGGTGGTCGGCGGTTCGCGCGGCATCGGCGCGGCTGTGGCCAGGCGCTTCGCGTCACTTGGTGCGAAAGTCGCGATCGGCTATCGGGCGGCGGGCGCAGCTGCGCAAGGACTGATCGACGTGATTTCCGCCGCGGGAGGCGAAGCAAGGGGATTTGCCGGCGACGTCTCAAGGCCACGCGAAGCGCAGGCGATGGTGGGCGCCGCACACGACGCCTTTGGCAGACTCGATGTGCTGGTCAACACGGCCGGGATTGGCCCCTATCGGCCGCTCGAAAAGATTGACGAGGCCTATGTCCGGGCCATCTTCGACACCAATGTGCTGGGCACCATCATGCTGACGCAGGCAGCCGCGCCCTTGCTCCCGTCACCCGGCGGACGCATCGTTCATT
>CAYWVA010000602.1:0-1717 GCA_964461545.1 uncultured Rhizobiaceae bacterium
GTCGGCGCCAAGCTGGCGCACTCGGCGGGCCCCGCGGCGCCAGCAAGCCACGCAGGGTCAGCGGAGCAGCCGGGCACTCCAGCAGCAGCAGCGCGGTCCCCGGGCCGAGCGGCAGGGCCGGGGGCGCGGTGAGGATCGCCGGAAGCGGCGGCGCAACTGAGATTGAACTGGCAGCAGTCGTCACGAATCGGCGGCGCCTGACGGCGCCGCCGGAGCTAATTCAGCTGCCAGCGCTCTCGAGCTGAAACTGCTCCACGACGCTCGGCTGAATGATATTGGCGTGCAGCGTCAGCAGGATGAGCTGAGCGTCCAGGTTGTCGCCAAACTCCAGTGCGGCCTCGATGCGCGCTTCGACCTGGCGCGCCAGGCGATCATTGTTTGCGCCGGCGAACGCCTCGGCCCCAATCATGCAGTAGCCCACGATCTCGGCGGCCGCCAGGTAGGATAGAGCCGCCGGGGCATTACCGGCCACATGATCCTTGAGCAGGTTGACCGTGGTGATCTTCACCGCTTCGGGGACAAGGTTCGGGTGGACGTCGACCGATCTCAGCGCCGCATCGAGCTGCCGCAGGTCGGAGGAGCGACCGAACCTGCCCAAAAAGCCGATGGAGGGACTGCGCGACATTTCCCACAAGCTCCTTTCGTTTCGCTCGCCCTGGAACCGATATAGCCGCAACCGGTTGAGCGAGGAAAGCCTGCGCGAGCCTGCCAGGTATTGAACAATGATCCGACGTTTTGCCGCAAACCATCTCGATGGCAAATCGCGCCCGCGCTTCGCCCGTGAAAGGTGACCGATGACAGGCTATTGGAGAGCCGCGCTGTGGATCGGCGTCTATGTTGTGCTGGTCACCGCGCCCCTCGTCGTGTTGCTGACCGGCAAGATGCCGCCCGGCGTCGAGTTCTGGTGGGACTTCGCCATGGCGCTGGGCTTTGCCGGCATCGCCATGATGGGCATCCAGTTCGCGCTGACTGCGCGCTTTCGGCGGGTCAGCGCGCCATTCGGCATCGACATCATCTATTACTTCCATCGTTATCTCGCGATCATCGCGCTCATCGTGGTGCTGGCCCATTTCTTCATCATCTGGGTCGCCTATGAGGAGGCGCTCGGCGACACCTTCGATCCGCGCTACGCGCCGTGGGAACTGACGATGGGCCGGGCGGCGCTGGTGCTGTTTGCGCTCGCCGTCATCACTTCGCAGTGGCGAGAGCTGCTGCGGCTCGAATACGGTCTGTGGCGGTATTCCCACGTGGCCTTCGCCACCTTCGGCTTTGCCGCTGCCGTGGCCCACATCGTCGGGGTCGGGTACTACACCGAAGCACCGGGCAAGCGGCTGCTCTGGCTTCTCGTGACTCTGTTCTGGATTGGGCTGCTGCTTTGGGTGCGACTGGTCAAGCCGTGGATCCAGCTACGCCATCCGTACCGTGTCGATGAAGTCCGTCCTGAGCGCGGCGGTGCATGGACGCTCGCCCTGCAGCCCGACGGGCACCCTGGGATCAAGAGCTTCCTGCCGGGCCAGTTTGCCTGGCTCACCTTGCGCGCCTCGCCGTTTGCCCTGCGCGAACACCCATTTTCCATGTCCTCGGCGCCCGAAGCGCTGCCGCGGCTGGAGTTCACCATCAAGGCGCTGGGCGACTTTACCGGCACCATCGGTGACGTGAAGCCGGGAGAAGTGGCCTATCTCGACGGTCCCTACGGCGTGTTCAGCATCGACCGATA
>CAYWVA010000603.1:0-1708 GCA_964461545.1 uncultured Rhizobiaceae bacterium
CCTGTTGTCCGACTGGACGGCGTCGAAAAGAGCTTCGGCGCCGTCCGGGCCCTGGCCGGGGTCGACCTCGGCGTCGGCGCCGGAGAGTGCGTGGGTCTGGTCGGCCATAACGGGGCCGGCAAATCCACCCTCATGAACGTGCTTGCCGGTACCATGGCCCCCGACAGCGGCGCCATCGCCGTTGCCGGCGACGACCTCACGCACGGCTACTCGGTCGCTGCGGCCCAGGCCCGCGGCATCCGCTGCGTATTCCAGGAACTGTCGCTGTGCCCCAATCTCACGGTGGCCGAGAACGCGCGCATCATGCACTCCAGGCTCTCCGGCTTCGGCTGGCGCCGGCGCGCCGGGGCTCTGATTGCCGACAAGCTCGACGCGATCTTCCCCGGCCACGGCATTCGCCCCGACAGCATCGTCGCCGATTTGTCGATCGGCCGGCGCCAGATGGTCGAAGTGGCGCGGGCCTTCTCACAGACCGACACGCCGGTTCGCCTGGTCATCCTCGATGAGCCGACCTCGTCGCTCGACAGCCACGTCGCCGACCAGCTTCTCAACTTTGTCCGCGCTTACGTCGATGGCGGCGGCAGCTGCATCTTGATCTCGCACCTGCTGGGCGAGATCCTGAATTATTCCGACCGCATCGTTGTCATGCGCGACGGCAAGGTCGTTGACGCCCGTTCCGCCGCCGCCTTCAGCCGCGATACGCTTGTTGCTGCCATGGGCAGCGTTGCCCAGGGCGACGACACGGCCATCGATGAGGCCGCGTCCAAGCGGCAGTCGCAAGGCGTCGTTGTTCGCGCCACCACTGCCGACGGCGCTGCCGCGGTCACTGCCCACCGTGGCGAGATTGTCGGCCTGGCCGGTCTGGCCGGCCATGGGCAGACCGAGCTGTTGATCCGCCTGTTCGACGCGGCCGGCCGCAGCCATGGCGATACTGTGGTCAATGGTCCGGTGGCGCTGGTCGCCGGGGATCGGCAGAGCGACGGTATCTTTCCGCTGTGGTCCATTGCCCGGAACATCTCGGTGCGCTCGCTGCGCGACATGGTGCATCGCCTGCTCGTAGAGCCGACGGCCGAACGCAGCATGGCCGAGGACTGGAAAAAGCGCATCGCCATCCATACGCCTGACGTCGACAACCCGATTCTGTCCTTGTCGGGCGGCAACCAGCAAAAGGTGCTGTTCGCCCGCGCGCTGGGGTCCGACGCCGAGATCATCCTGATGGACGATCCCATGCGTGGCGTCGATGTCGGGACCAAGCGGGAGGTCTACCGGCTGATCCGGGAGGAGGCCGGGAAGGGCCGCACATTCGTGTGGTACACCACCGAGATGGACGAGTTGAAGCACTGCGACCACGTCTATGTGTTCCGCAACGGCGCCGTCGTGGCCGAGCTGTCGCGCAGCGAACTGACCGAGGAGAAGGTGCTGCAATCCTCCTTTGAGACGGAGGCGGCGGCGTGATCGGGGCAATTGCCTCGCCGCGCGTGCTGCGCTCGCTGCTGCCGGCGGTGTCGCTGGCCGTGCTGATGATCGCCATCTTCTGGCTGCAGCCGCGCGCCGCCAGCTACATGGGGCTCAACCTGATGCTCAACCTGGCGATCCCCATCGCCCTGGCGACCATCGCCCAGATGTTCATCCTCACCGTTAATGATCTCGATCTGTCGATCGGCGCCTATGTGGGCTTTTGCGCCTGCATCGCCGGCACGCTGCTCGT
>CAYWVA010000604.1:0-1707 GCA_964461545.1 uncultured Rhizobiaceae bacterium
CCCCTCCTGCCGCTGCTCAGCGCTGCCTTCATCCTGCTCGCCGGTAATGGCCTGCAGGGCACGCTGATTGCCTTGCGTGCCGCCCATGAGGGCTTCGATCCGGCATTTGTCGGGCTCATGGGCACCGGATATTTCGGCGGCTATATCGTATCGTGCCTGGTGACGGCGCGGATCATCCGGGCGGTCGGCCACATCCGGGTGTTTGCCGCCCTGGCAGCCGTGGCTGCGGCCGGCACGCTCATGCTGGTTTTGTGGATCGATCCCTTCGTGTGGATCGTCCTCAGGTTCGGCATGGGCTTCTGCTTTGCCGGCTTGTTCATGGTGATCGAGAGCTGGCTCAACGCCCATGCGGCCAGCGCCGACCGGGGCCGGGTGTTGTCGATCTACCGCCTGATCGATCTTGCCGCGGTGACCGGGGCGCAGTTCCTCCTGCCGGTGTTCGGGCCCTCGGGCTTTGCGCTGTTCGCCATCATGGCGATGATGGTGTCGCTGTCGCTGGTACCGGTGTCGCTCGCCGACCGCTCCAATCCCAGGCCGCCTGAAGAGTTCAAGTTCTCGCTCGGCAGCATCTGGGCGATCTCGCCGCTGGCCTGCCTGGGCTGCGTCACCATCGGCCTCACCAACAGCGCTTTTCGGCTGATCGGGCCGCTGTTTGGCGAGATGGTCGGCCTCGATACTGCCGGTGTGGCGCTGTTCATTGCCGCCGGCATCGTCGGCGGGGCGACGCTGCAACTGCCGCTGGGCTGGCTGTCGGACCGCTACGACCGGCGCTGGGTGCTGATCGCCGCCACCACCGGGGCTTCGCTCGCCGGGCTGTTCCTGTCGCAGGTGGCGGGCACCTCGCAGGTCCTGCTCACCGTCGGCATCTTCCTGTTCGGCGCCTTCTCGCTGCCGCTCTATTCGCTGTCGGCGGCCCATGCCAACGACCGTGCCAAGCCCGGCCAGTACGTCATCGTCGCGGCCGGCCTGACCTTCTTCTTCTCGCTCGGGGCCGCGGTCGGCCCGGTAATCGTCGCCTGGGTCATGGAAACCTTTGGCGCTTCTGCGTTCTTTACCTATACCAGCGTCGTCCACGCGATCCTTGTCGCCATCACCTTGTGGCGCATGGTGGTGCGGTCCGGCCCGAGCCGTACGCCGGGCAAACGCTTCGTGACCCTGCTCAGGACGTCGCCGGCGTTTTTCAAGTTGGCGCGGCGCGGCGCCGACGGCGAGTCGCACCCTGGGGCTTGAATGTGGAAAAAGAATCATATCTGTTGGCGTAAGCACTATGGAAATCATCTCCACCACCCCAGCCCTCGAAAATCTGTGTGCAGAGCTTGCCCACGACGCGTTTATCGCCGTGGACACCGAGTTCATGCGGGAACAGACGTTCTGGCCGATCCTGTGCCTGATCCAGGTCGCCGGCAGCCGTCGCCAGGCGGTGATCGACCCGTTGGTCCCCACCATCGACCTGGCGCCATTCTATGCATTGATGGCCGACGAGCGCGTGACCAAGGTCTTCCATGCAGCGCGCCAGGACGTGGAGATCATTTTCGTGCGCGCCGGAACCATCCCCAGGCCGCTGTTCGATACCCAGGTGGCCGCGATGGTGTGCGGGTTCGGCGAGCAGGTCAGCTATGAAGGCCTGGCGCGCTCGCTCGCCGGGGCCAAGGTCGACAAGTCGTCGCGCTTCACCGACTGGAGCCGCCGGCCGCTTTCGGAGCGCCA
>CAYWVA010000605.1:0-1704 GCA_964461545.1 uncultured Rhizobiaceae bacterium
GTGGTGCGGCCGGAATCGCCGTAAGGCGTCTGGACGACGAGGTGATTGCCGAGCTTGGCGCTTGCCGCCAATGCCTTGAGCTCGCCATATGTCTTGGCGCGCCCAAGTGTATTGGGGGCGCTGGCGATGCCCGCGGCATTGCCGATCTGGGTGGTGACGACCTTGGAATCGATGCGCTTGCGCAAGGCGACCTTGGGCAAGGCGATCTTGACGCCGAGGTCCTTGGCGAGCCGTTCGGTCTCTTCGTCGAACATGACCAGCAGCATGTGGCCGGGTCCGCGCGAGGTGATCCGGTCGCGCACCTCCTTGTGCTTCAGCAGATAGTTGTTGACGTCTTCGATGGAGCCGAACTCGTGCGGCCCGTGCTCGCGCGGCACGGTGACCTTGGGGTGGGTGCCGTCGAAGGAATCGAAATAGCTGATATACTCGAAGCGATTGATCCAGCGGCCGAGGCCCAACAGATTGTAGGCGGTCGGCGACACCATCCAGACCGGCGTCTGGTTCTTGCGGAAGAAGGCGTAGATCTCAGACAGGCTCCTGAGCGTCGGCTTCCTGGCCATGTGGTCATTCCCTCCCGTCATCCTTGATGGACTTGTCGCGCATCATGGAAGCGATTGACGCTCCTGTGAAGGCCCAACCCTGTGCCGCCCACGACCTTGCCGCCCCTGGCGATCCCTGCGATACTCAAAACCCAGGGAGGGCGGCACATGGCAGGCGAGACAGGCGGGCGGCTGAACAAGTCTGCTGGCATCGGTGACTACTACAGCGCCGCGCAGCTTCGCTCGGACCGCTGGTGCGCGCTCAAGGACACCGCGCAGCGCCTGGCTCAAGCGGTTGCCAGCGGACGGGGCCACCAGCGCCACAAGGATAAGGCGACCAGTCTGCTGGAGGCGCTGGAGCCCATCGAGGCCTACTGGGCGTTTCCCGGCCGCAGCACCTTCGACCAGCTGGTGCGGCTGCTGGCGCGCGACGGCTTTGTCGACTTCAACCGGTCGACGCAACGCATCGTGCGGGCGCTGGTGTCGGGCTCGTATCGCCGCCAGGCGGTGGCGGTGATGCCCGACGACAGCCAGATCGAGGCGGAAGACGACGGCGATCTCGCCGATTCGCGCCTGCCCGGCCAGCCCTATTTCGAGATGCTCATTGTCGATGCCATGACGGCCGGCCAGGAGCGGGCGCAGCGCCACAGCCTGCACCGCATGCGCCGGCCGGAGGATCCGTTCATCTATGAAGCCGTGGTCGTGCCGTCGCTGGAGGATGCGCTGATTGCGGTGCTGTTCAACTACAATATCCAGGCCGTGGTGGTGCGCTTCGGGTTCGAGCTTAAGGCGCACAATCGCCTGAACGTGCTGCACCGCTATCTCACCCGGCTTGGCGATGAGGACATCGAGGCGTTCGAGCCCGACGATTACGGCCCCGAACTGTGCCGGCTGCTGCGCAAGCTGAGGCCGGAACTCGATGCCTATCTGGTCACCGACCGCTCGGTGGAAGACATCGCCGGGCGCGACCTCGGCAACTGTCGGCGGGTGTTCTACAATGCCGAGGACTATACCGAACTTCACCTGAACGTGCTGCGCGGCGTCGCCAACCGCTATCAGTCGCCGTTCTTCACCGCGCTGAAGGAGTATTCGCGCCAGCCGACCGGCGTGTTCCATGCCCTGCCGATCAGCCGCGGCAAGTCCATCGCCCGGTCGCACTGGATCC
>CAYWVA010000606.1:0-1701 GCA_964461545.1 uncultured Rhizobiaceae bacterium
CCATCGCCGCCTCGATCTCGGAGCCGCGCGACGCCATCGAGGACATCATCGAGCCTTATCTCATCCAGCAGGGTTTCGTCGCTCGCACGCCGCGCGGCCGGGTGCTGACGGCGCATGCCTTCGCCCATCTCGGGTTGGCGATGCCGGGCAGTCTGGCGGGGCAACAGACCGAGCTGTTCGAGAACGGCGGAGATGGCTGAGCGCTGGCCGGATCTCAGCGGAAGGATAGACGGCAACGTACATGTCCTTCCGGTCCGCGTCTACTACGAGGACACCGACTTTTCGGGCCTCGTCTACCACGCCAACTACCTGAAGTTTTGCGAGCGCGGGCGGTCGGATTGCCTGAGGCTGCTCGGCGTCCGCCACCATGAGCTTCAAAGCCGGCACGACGGCGGCTTGGCGTTCGTGGTGCGGCACATGGCTTGCGACTTTGTGAAGCCCGCCCGCATCGACGAGGTGCTGGAGGTCGAGTCGCGGTTCGTGGCCCTAACCGGGGCGCGCATGGAAATCGCCCAGGTGGTCACGCGCCATGGCGAGACCGTGTTCCGGGCCGCAGTCACCGCTGTCCTGGTCGATACCCAGGGTCGGCCCAGGCGTTTCCCCGAAGCGGTGGCCACGGCATTGTCGCGACTTGCCGCGACATGACGGCCTCCGCTCCCCGAAGGTGGTAAGGACCTGTTAACCATAGGCTGGTTGTCTAACTGAGCGCCCGCCGAGCCGGCGTCGGCTGGCGCCTTGGTGGCAGTGGGCCTGGAAGACTTTGCCGGTGGTCGCAGTTTCGACAAAGTTGATTTGCTTGTTGCCTCGGACACCTGCGGGTGGTGCCGCCGCCTGAGCCTGGCACAGTGTAAACACATTTTTGAAAGAGCCGATTGATGGACCTGGAGACCGGCCAGTTAGCTGCTCAGCAGTATTCCCTGTTCGCCCTGTTCATGCAGGCCCACTTCGTCGTCAAGCTGGTGATGATCGGGCTCATCGCGGCCTCGGTGGTGTGCTGGGCCATCATCTTCGAAAAATACTATGCCATTGTCCGGGCGCGCCAAGCGAGCCAGCACTTCGAGCAGATGTTCTGGTCCGGTCAGTCGCTGGAGGATCTCTATTTGACGGTGGGTTCGCGCGGCGGCCAGGGCATGTCGTCGCTCTTCATGGCGGCAATGCGCGAATGGAAGCGCAGTCAGGAAAGTGCGCTCAGGGCCGGCTTCCATGGCGTGCAAAAGCGCATCGAAAAAGTTATGGACGTGCAGCTCGAACGGGAAATGAGCCGCCTGGAGGGCCGCCTGCTGGTTCTCGCCACGGTGGGTTCCACTGCGCCGTTCATCGGCCTGTTCGGAACCGTGTGGGGCATCATGAACTCGTTCCGGGCGATTGCGCTGTCAAAGAGCACCAATCTCGCGGTGGTGGCGCCGGGCATCGCCGAAGCGCTGTTTGCCACCGCACTGGGGCTACTGGCGGCCATTCCGGCGGTGGTCTTTTACAACAAGTTCGCCAACGATATCGGCAAGCTGGGCGGGCGGCTGGAGAACTTTGCCGACGAGTTTTCGGCCATCATCTCGCGTCAGCTTGACGAGCGGGCTTAAGGATCAGCGCCATGGGAGCAGCAGGCACAGAGGTCAGCGGCGACGGCCGCCGGCGCAAGCGGCGCTCGTCCTATGTTCCGATGAGCGAGATCAACGTGACGCCGTTCGTGGACGTGATGCTGGT
>CAYWVA010000607.1:0-1697 GCA_964461545.1 uncultured Rhizobiaceae bacterium
GAGTTCGACATCAGCGAAAGCGAGGTCAAGCCCTACCTGCAGCTCGACAACATCATCGCGGCCGCGTTCTACGCCGCAAACCGCTTGTTCGGCCTCACATTCACGCAACGCCATGACATCCCCCGCTACCACCCGGACGTTCGCGCATGGGAAGTCACCGGGTCCGATGGGCGCCATGTCGGATTGTTCCTGGGCGACTACTTTGCGCGACCCTCGAAGCGCAGCGGCGCCTGGATGGGACAGCTCAGGACCCAGGAGAAGCTGGCCGGCGACATCCGCCCGATCGTGATCAACGTGATGAACTTCTCTAAGGCAGCAGAAGGCGCAGCAGCACTGCTCAGCATGGAGGACGCCCGCACCCTGTTCCACGAGTTCGGCCACGCCCTGCACGGCCTGCTTTCGAACGTGACCTATCCGATGATCGCCGGTACAAACGTGGCGCGCGATTTCGTCGAGCTGCCCTCCCAGCTCTACGAGCACTGGCTGGAGCAGGAACAAGTGTTGCGGCGGTTCGCCGTCCACTACCGCACTGCCGAGCCGATGCCAAACGCCTTATTGCAGCGCCTGTTGGAGGCCCAGACGTTCAACCAGGGTTTTGCCACCGCCGAGTATGTCGCTTCGGCTATGGCTGACCTCCACCTCCATCTCATCAAGACGCCGCAAGATATTGATCTGGCAGCGTTCGAAAGGGAGACGCTGGGGCAGCTTGAGATGCCGGCGGCGATCACCATGCGCCACCGTCTGCCGCATTTCACTCATCTGTTCGCCGGCGAGGCCTATTCGGCCGGGTATTATTCGTATCTGTGGTCGGAAGTGCTGGACGCCGACGCCTTCGACGCCTTCCGCGAGGCCGGCGACATCTTCGATGCGCCAACCGCCAGACGGCTTGAAAAGTTCATCTATTCGGCAGGGTTCCTGCGCGAGCCCGACGAAGCCTATACGGGCTTTCGCGGCCGGCCTGCCGAGCCCGGCCCGCTGCTGCGCCAGCGCGGGCTCGTCGAGATCAGGCCGGAAGGCGAGGTCTAGAGTGTGATATACGATGTGGCCATTGTCGGCGGCGGCCCTGCCGGCCTGAACGCAGCCCTGATTCTCGGCAGATCCCGCAGGCGGGTGGTGCTCTGCGATTCAGGTCGGCCACGCAACGCCGCCTCGCGCGGCGTGAACGGATTTTTGTCGCGCGACGGCATCGGCCCACACGAATTGCGCCGGCTCGGCCGCGAGGAGCTTGCCGCCTATGACGGCGTGGTGCTCCATGACGGCGAAGTCAGCATCGTGAATCGCACCGAGGATGGATTCGAGGCCTTGCTGACCAACGCCACGCGGTTTCAGGCGCGAAAGCTGCTGCTGGCGACAGGGCTGGAAATTGAGTTCCCCGACGTCGAAGGCATGGCCGAGTTCTATGGCCGCGGTGTCTTCGATTGCCCCTATTGCGACGGCTGGGAGGAGCGTGATGGTCCGATCGCGGTCTATGGGCCCGCCAAGGTGGCCCGCGGCCTTGCACTGGAGCTTTTGGGCTGGAGCCGCGATGTGATGCTTCTGACCGGCGGGCCGGCGGACTTGAGCGATGGGGATCGTCGGTGGCTGCAAGAAAAGGGTATCGGCGTCATCGAGGACCCGGTGGTGCGGATCGAGGGCGGCGCCACAGGTGTTGAGCGCATCCGGTTTGCCACTGGCGACGTCATCGAGCGTCGGGCGCT
>CAYWVA010000608.1:0-1696 GCA_964461545.1 uncultured Rhizobiaceae bacterium
CGCGACTTGCGCCTCCGCCGTATTGGGATGGACGATGATGAGAAGCTTGGTGGTCTCCGCCAGCATATCGTCGGGTTGCGGGGCTCCGCGACGCGACTGCCCATAGGCGTTGAGCACGGTGAGCCCGTCGGGAAATCGCGGCGTGACGATCTCGGCGAGGAAGCGCGTCCAGGCCTGCTCGCTAACGCCTTCGCCGTCGGCGGTTCTCAGCCCGAAATAGAGCTGGGTCTGGATGACCGGCGCCTCCGGCCAGGGATGCTGATCGGCGCTGGCGACCGGTGCCAGCACCAGGAAAATTGCGACAAATGCAGCCCGAACCGCAACGGCAAGATGCATGGCCACCCCCCCTTGGCGACAGTCGAGCCAGCAGCCTATCGCGCCCGGCGCCGACTGCCAAGCCATCGTCACAGCGCCGCCTCATGGATTCACGAAGCCGCGCCCCCGACACCAATTCGGTGAGCACGCCGAGTTGACGCCGCTCGAGTGAGTACCCCCAGCCGCCACTACTAGCTCGTCCGGTTCCGGCCGGGCGGACTCACGATAACGCGCCTGCAGGCAGCCTGCTCGTGCCAACTTTGAGGCGGGGCGCCTCGCCCTGCCCGGGGTCACTCCTTCATTGCCGTGAATATGGCATCCACAGAAGCGCTCTTATCCGTATGAGCCGGGAACCCGATGACCGTCCCATTCGGCCGATGGAAGGGAATCCGACCGAATCAGGCTGCCGATGGCGAGATGACCGGACCAACCGAAGCAAATCCGAACGATGAGCGCTTCACGCTTTTCCGAAACAGCCTGGTCGGCTATCATCGGGGATGAATTTGGGAGCCTTAAGGGGAATGTCGGGTGAACTCGTTCGATACTTCACGCGGACGAAAGAGAGGTCGATATGCTGAACAAAGCCGCATGCCTGGTAGGCCTTTCGACCTTGCTCGTTTTGTCGGCTACGGCACTTCAAGCTGAAATCAAGATTGGAATCGCCGGCCCTCTGTCGGGCAGCGCCCTTCCTGCCGGCGAACAGCAGGAAATCGGCGCTAACAGCGCCATTGCCTATTTGAATGCCAACGGCGGTCTGCTGGGCGAGGAGATCGTCACCACGTCCGTTGACGATGCCTGCGATCCCGAACAGGCCAAGGCTGCAGCCCGCAAACTGGTTACCGAGGGGGTCATTTTCGTCGTCGGGCATGTGTGTTCCGGCGCATCCCTTGCCGCCAGCAAGATCTATGAAGATGCCGGGATCGTCATGATCTCGCCGGCGTCGACAAATCCCCAAGTGACCGAAAACGGCCATGGCAATGTGTTCCGGGTCATTGGCCGCGATGACCAGCAAGGGATCATTGCCGGCAATTTCTTGGCGGACGAATTCGCAAACAAGAGGATCGCTATCATCCATGACGGGCAGGCATATGGCCTGGGTCTGGCGGGCTTTACAAAGCGCCAGCTGAATGAGCGTGGCGTTGCCGAGGTCTTGTTCGAGGGATTTACGCCGGACCAGTCAGATTATAAAGCGCTTGTCGACCAACTTGTCGCGGCAAAGATAGATGTTGTTTACGGTGGTGGTTATGCGGGCGACTTAGGAATAATATTGCGTCAGGCAAAGAAGGAACTGCCGAATCTCCAGTTGATTGGGGGCGACTCTCTCGCAAACAGCGATTTTCTCGTCATCGCCGGCGAGGTGGCTGAAGGGACATATTTGACG
>CAYWVA010000609.1:0-1693 GCA_964461545.1 uncultured Rhizobiaceae bacterium
TCGACGGCGCTCGGGTCATGGATGTCGAAATCGAGCCGGCCGCCGTCGGCTGCGATAGCCCCGCCGGTGACCGGAAACGGCACCAGCGCACACAGCAGATGGAGGGCGGTGTGGACGCGCATGTGGCGGTGGCGAATCTCCCAATCGATGGTCGCCTCCACCGGGCTCCCCGGTTCCGGCAGGCCATCGGGCGCTGCTGCGACGTGAACCACGTCCGTGCCGGGCTCGCCATAGACCGCTGTGGCAATATCGATGCGCTGACCGCCTTTGAGCGCAATTTCGCCGCGGTCGCCTGGCTGGCCGCCGGCGGTGGCATAAAACACCGTGCGGTCGAGCACGATGCCGCCACGATCATTGACGGCAAGCACTGTGGCCTTGCAGGCCCGGGCATAAGCATCGGTTCGGAAGACGAGCTCGGTCATGTGATCACGCGGTTTCCGGATCGGCAAAGACGACGGGGAGTTGAGCCTGCCCCTCCACCAGCCAGTGCGGCACGGGCAGGTCCTTGGAGTGCAGGAACTCCGGATTGAAAAGCTTGGAATGGTATCGCGTGCCGTAGTCGCACAGCACCGTCACGATGGTGTGGCCCGGTCCCATCTGGCGCCCCAGCCGCACGGCGCCGGCCACATTGACGCCGCTCGAGGCGCCGAGGCACAGGCCTTCGTGCTCGAGGAGGTCAAAGACGGTCTGCACCGCCTCGGCGTCCGCAATCTGATAGGCTTCGTCGACAGCGGCATCGGCGATATTGGCGGTGATCCGCCCCTGGCCGATGCCTTCGGTGATCGATGTGCCTTCGGCCTTGAGTTCTCCACTCGTGTAGTAGCTGTAAAGGGCCGCACCCGGTGGGTCGGCGAGGCCGATGACAATGTCGCGGTTCTTGGCCTTGAGGGCATCGCTTACGCCGCCCAGCGTGCCGCCCGATCCCACAGCGCAGATGAAGGCCTCCACTTTACCTTCGGTCTGGCGCCAGATTTCCTCGGCCGTCGTCTCGCGATGGGCCCGCCGGTTGGCCACGTTGTCGAACTGGTTGGCCCAGATGGCGCCCTCGGGAAGCCGGCGGTTGAGTTCATCGGCAAGCCGGGCGGAGTACTTTACGTAGTTGTTCGGGTTCCGGTAGGGCACCGGCGGCACCTCGACCAGTTCGGCCCCGAACAGCCGCAGCGTATCCTTTTTCTCCTGCGACTGGTTGTCGGGGATGACGATCACTGTCCTGAAGCCCATGGCGTTGGCCACCACGGCGAGCCCGATGCCTGTGTTGCCGGCGGTTCCCTCCACGACGGTGCCGCCAGGCTTCAGGGCGCCGCGCTCCACCGCATCCATGATGATGTAGAGGGCGGCGCGGTCCTTCACCGATTGACCGGGGTTCATGAACTCGGCTTTGCCGAGGATGGTGCAGCCGGTCTCCTGGGAGGCCTTGCGCAGCTTGATCAGCGGCGTGTTCCCGATGGCGGCGACGACGTCGGACTTGATGTCCATGAACCGGTCCAGATCAAAAGCGCGGATGGATGAAGGTGGTGCAGACATATTTCGGCCCACTGACCGGCGGGGCGCCGCGATGGCGATAGGTCCATGCCACCGGGAACAGGGCCAGTCGCCCTTCGGCGCAGGTCACGGCCACCTTCTGGTCGGCGAACTCGGTCGCGCCGCCCTCGGTTACGGTGTTGAAATACCACTGGGCGGCCAGCGCCCGGGT
>CAYWVA010000610.1:0-1689 GCA_964461545.1 uncultured Rhizobiaceae bacterium
GGCAGTCCACCAAGCCGCCGACCTACCGCAAAGCCAGTAGGCCAGTAAGAACAGGCGTGCACCCGCCCTCCCGAATGCGTCTTGGCACAACCAAGTCCGGGGGCCGACGCGCGCGGATCCGCCGCTTTCCGGCCCCTCGATTTGATTCTCCGCGCCACTGCCCCCACCTCGTCTGGTGTAGCCGTAACCGACACGGACAAAGGAGGTAGACACATGCGGACACTTTCCATAGTGGCAATCGGCGCCTTGGCCCTGGGCCTTGCGTCTCCCGCGAAGGCCGAAACCGGCTATTCCGTCGAGACGCTCGCCGAAGGGTTGGAATATCCCTGGGCGCTGGCGTTTCTTCCCGGCAGCAATGACATCATCATGACCGGTCGCCTGGGCCAGTTGATGATCTACGAGGCCGACAGCGGTGAGGTCGTCGAGATCTCCGGTGCGCCCGATGTCGACAGCCGCAACCAGGGCGGGCTTCTGGATATCGAACCGGCCCCCGACTACGCGGACTCGAACCTGGTCTACATGACCTGGAGCGCGACCACCGAAGGCGACGATACCACCACCCACTTCGGCCGCGCCCGGCTTGACCGCGACGCGGGAGAGTTGACCGACCTGGAGGTGCTGCACGTCGTCAGCCCGGCGATGGACAGCCAGGCGCATTACGGGTCGCGCATCGTCTTTGCCGACGGGCATGTTTTCGTCAGCCTCGGCGATCGAAACCAGAAGGATTTCGGCCCCGACCATATAGCGCAGGATCTGTCGAGCGAGAATGGCTCGGTCATGCGGCTGACGCTGGATGGCGAGATCCCCGACGACAATCCCTTCGTCGGCCAAGAAGGCGCGGCGGGCGCGATCTGGTCCTATGGGCACCGCAACATCCAGGCGATGTCGCAGCACCCGGAGACAGGCGAGATCTGGGTCGTCGAACACGGCGAGGCCGGCGGCGACGAGGTCAATATTCTCGAGCGCGGTGAAAACTTCGGCTGGCCGCTGGCGGCCTATGGAGTGGACTACCGCACGGGCGAGCAGTTCGCCGACACGCCGCAGCCCGGCGACGGCTTCGTCGCGCCGGTCTACCACTGGCCGCCCGGGCGCGACGCCCATTTTCCGCCCTCGGGGATGGCCTGGTATGACGGGGAGGCCTTTGCCGACTGGCAGGGGCACATGCTGGTGGGGAACCTTTTTCACGAATACCTCGGCCTGTTTGCCGTGGATGGCCGCGAAGTCAGTTCGCCGAGGCGCTTGCTGGAGGGCGAGGGATGGCGGATCCGCGATGTCGCGGTGGGACCGGAGGACGGCTACATCTACGTCATCGCCGACCACGAATCCGCGCCGCTCCTGCGGCTGGTTCCCGCCGACGACGATGATGCCTGATGCGTGACATCGGCGGCGCCCGCATGTCCGCGATCGCCGAGGGCTTCAGCAGCCGACCACGCTACTGGTCCAGCATTCAGGGAAGCGGCGTCGCAACGTCGCTTCTCCCCTGAAATTAGCCGGTGCCTTCGGCCTCCTCGTGGGCCAACCACATGCTTGGTTTGGCGAGGAAGTGTAGTCCTTTCTCGGACGACTTTGGTCGGATGCGCCGGCCTGTCCGCCTACCCGTGTCTTGGCGGGCGGCCTGGCTGGAGCCAGCCCGTCTCGCTAGGATGCGTTACACTGCTTGCGAGTTGGACGGCGCAAGTCTGCTGAACC
>CAYWVA010000611.1:0-1680 GCA_964461545.1 uncultured Rhizobiaceae bacterium
AGGCCCGAGTATCACGCCGATTACTATGGCGCCTTCGTGCTCGATCCCGACGGCCATAATATCGAGGCCGTTTGCCATTTGCCGGCATGACCGTGCCATGGCCAACACAGCACGAGCCCGATGAAAAAGCGCCCGCCGGAGCACATCCCGTGGATGTCGCCGCCCGACTACGGCCGCTCCTTGAGGCCGGGCCTCGGCGTCAATCTGCTGGTGCGTGACGTGGCAAAGGCCGTGCGCTTTGCCACCGAGGCCCTGGGCGCCACCGTCATCTATGCCGACGAGGACTTCGCAGCCTTGCGCCTCGCCGGCACCGAGTGGATGGTGCACGCCGACCATACCTATCTCGACAATCCCTTGATCGGCATCATTACCGGCGCTGAGTCCCGCGGTGCAGGCGTCGAACTCAGGCTTTATGGGATCGATCCCGACGCGGCCGAAACTGCTGCGCGTGCCGGCGGCTGGACGGTGCTGGCCGGCGCCATAGACAAGCCGCACGGCCTGCGCGAGGCGGTCCTAGTCGACGACGATGGCTATGTGTGGATTCCGGCCGTGGCGACGGCCAAGGACTGAACGGCGCCGGTCGTCCAGGCGACAATCTTGCAAGCCTCTGCTGCGCCCGCTACGGTGGCCAACAAGCTCATTTATCCAGGGAACGCACCGGGCGTTGGGCCTCTGCGCAAGGACGACAGCCATGAAAGAGATCGGACATTTCATTGGCGGGCGCGAAGTCAAGGGACAAAGCGGCCGCTTCGGCGACATCTTCAATCCCAATACTGGCGAGGTGCAAGCCAAAGTCGCCCTGGCCAGCAAACAGGAGCTTCGCAAGGCCGTCGAAAACGCCGTTGCCGCACAACCTGCCTGGGCGGCCAGGAACCCTCAGGTGCGGGCGCGCGTCATGATGAAGTTCGTCGACCTGATCCAGCAACACAAGGACGAGCTTGCCCGCCTTCTGTCGCTCGAGCACGGCAAGACCGTTCCCGACAGTGCGGGCGACATCCAGCGCGGTGTGGAGGTGTGCGAGTTCGCCGTCGGAGTGCCCCACCTGTTGAAGGGCGAGTTCTCCGATGGCGCCGGGCCCGGCATCGACATGTATTCCATGCGCCAGCCCCTCGGGGTGGTCGCCGGCATCACGCCGTTCAACTTCCCCGCCATGATCCCGATGTGGAAGTTCGCACCGGCGATCGCCTGCGGCAACGCCTTCATCTTGAAACCGTCGGAGCGCGACCCTTCCGTGCCCATGCGCCTGGCCGAACTGATGATCGAGGCCGGCCTGCCCGAGGGCATCCTCAACGTCGTCAACGGCGACAAGGAGGCCGTCGACGCCATCCTCGACGACCCGGATATCCAGGCCATCGGCTTTGTCGGATCGAGTGCCATTGCCGAATACATCTATAGCCGCGGCGCCGCCAACGCCAAGCGCGTGCAGTGCTTCGGCGGCGCCAAGAACCACATGATCGTCATGCCCGACGCCGATCTGAATCAGGCGGTCGACGCCCTGATCGGCGCCGGCTACGGCTCGGCCGGCGAGCGCTGCATGGCGATCTCGGTGGCTGTCCCGGTGGGCGAGAAGACGGCCGAAGCGCTGATGGAGCGCCTGGTACCCAGGGTCGAGAGCCTGAAGATCGGCTTGTCGACCGACGCTGAAGCCGATTTCGGACCGCTGGTCACGCGCGAAGCCCT
>CAYWVA010000612.1:0-1680 GCA_964461545.1 uncultured Rhizobiaceae bacterium
AATAGACGGCGGTGACGCCGAAAGCCTGCTCGATCTCGGCCCGGTTGTGCTCGATCTCGGATTTGTCGCCGAAGCCGTTCAGCATGACGTTCATGCCGGCACCGGCGAACGCGCGCGCGATGCCCAAGCCGATGCCCGAAGTCGATCCGGTCACGATGGCCGATTTGCCGGCAAGCTCGCGTGGCATCTTGGCTGCGCTGGAAGGGTGCGGATTGTGCATGAGTTACTCGATCTCCATTTCATGTGCAGGCGGGCAGGGAACGCACATATCAGCAGCAACGGGCGATTAACAGGCCAGGGACGCGGCCGGCCGGCGTTTGCGCCATGGAGGCTTGGGCAGTAACCATAGGCCTCGCGATGGGGTGGTGGCGGACGAAGACCTGATGACCTCGCAAACCGGCTATTGCGGCGAGTTTCCGCCAGCAGAACTCAACCTGACGCGCTACTGCCTTCAGGCCAGTGCCGAGCGCCACCCCGACAAGTCAGCCCTCATTGTGTGCGATGATCCAGCCCGCCCGCACGAGGCGGGGCGCTGGATCTACGGCGAAATCGAGGACGTGGTCTTGCGCATGAGCCACGGACTGGCCCGGCGCGGGCTGGAGCCAGGCCAGCGTGTGTTCATCCGCATGGGCAACAGCGTCGACTATGCCCTTGTATTCTTTGCCGCCAATGCCGGCGGACTGGTGCCGATCCCGGCATCGCCAATGCTTTCGGTGAGCGAAGCGGCCACTATCGTCGGCGATTGCCGCCCGCGAGCCATCGTTACCGATGGCACCCTCGGACTTCCCGACCTGCCCGAGGGCATTGTGGTCCTGGGGCCCGAGGATATCGCCGGGCTGAAGCTCGCGCCGCGCGGGAGGTACGCCCCGACCCGCTCGGACGACCCGGCCTTTCTCATCTATACGTCTGGCACGTCTCGGTCCCCTAAGGGCGTGCTGCACGGGCAGCGGGCGGTGTGGGGGCGAAGGCCGATGTATCGCGGCTGGTATGGTCTCGAACCCGACGACGTCGTCCTCCATACGGGCGCCTTCAACTGGACCTATACGCTCGGTACCGGCCTGTTCGATCCGTGGGCCAACGGGGCGACGACGCTGCTCTATGTCGGGCCCCGTGATGTCACCGTGTGGCCGCGCCTGGCGCAGGCCCATGGCGCCACGATCATGGCCTCGGTGCCGAGCCTCTATCGCCAGCTGCTGAAATACGCTCCCGTCTCGTCCGGTGGCCTTGCGGCGTTGCGTCATGGCCTGTCGGCAGGCGAGGCACTGAGCCCAGCGCTATTTCATGAAATGAGAGATAGAGCTGCGCTAACGCTCTACGAGGCCTTGGGAATGAGCGAGATTTCGACCTATGTCTCGTCCTCCCCCGACGTACCGCCGAAGCCCGGATCGCCGGGCAAGCCGCAGCCCGGGCGCGCCGTCGCCATCCTTGCCCTCGACGGCGGCACTGGACCGCTAAAGCCCGGCGAAACCGGGCTTCTCGCCATCCATCGCAGCGATCCGGGCTTGATGCTCGGTTACTGGAATCGGCCGCAAGAGGAGGAAAACGCGTTGCGCGGCGACTGGTTTGTCGGCGGCGACCTCGCAAGCATGGATGAGGATGGCTATATCTGGTTTGAGGGCCGCAATGACGACCTGATGAACGCCTTCGGCTATCGGGTGTCGCCGCAGGAGGTGGAGAACG
>CAYWVA010000613.1:0-1671 GCA_964461545.1 uncultured Rhizobiaceae bacterium
ACGTGCCGATCGTGATGCGGCTCGAACAAATGCGCCTCATCCGCGGGGGTGGCAGGGTCGTCCACCATGGTGTCGTATTCGACACCGTGGAATGACGGAGGCGTGTCGTTGCCGGCCTCCTTCCAGGCACGGGCGAACACTAGGTTCTCGACCGCCACCAGTTCGAGCGAACCGTCGACTTGCGGCTCGTAGATCAGGATCGACGGGTTAAGAAAGTCGGTGTGGATGCCATTGCCGTCGACGCGGCCGTTGGGCGAGTCAGTGATCCCGAGCAGGTCGGGACGAAAGAAATGGATGCCCATGGCCCCGAGTTCGACGGGCCGGCCCATCATCTCGGCCGTCTCGCACAAGTCCAGCGGATCTCTGAGGTAGCCTTCAGCGAGGGCCACATTGACATCCTGGAAGCGCTCGGTGGCGACCCTGACCGCGGCGAGGCTGGGCTCGCCGGGCGCCGGTGAAGAGTGGGCGGGACCACCGGCGATAGCTTCCCCGGCGAGTGCGGTAGCGGCCACGACGGCTGCCGCCGCGATGGCCGATAACAGGCGCGCAGGGCGGCGCGCGCCACGAACGTGACGTCGATACATTGTCATTCCTCCGGTGTGCCTGCCCCGCGGGCTGTTGCGCCCCGGTGGCCGTTGCCGATTGCTGGAGCCAACCGGCCCACAACTGCTGCAATCAATGGCGAACAGATACGACACGATATGGACGAAATCCATCAGCGTTTCTGGCGCTTTGAGCTGCAGAAATGCATAATGGTGTCATGATCGACTGGAACGACCTCCGATTTCTTCTCGCCGTGGCGCGCGGTGGCAGCACGGCCGCTGCGGCGCGCGAGCTCGACGTCAACCAGTCCACAGTGGTCCGTCGCGTCGCCGCGCTGGAGAAGGGACTGGGCTTGCGCCTCTTCGACAGGAAGCGGGACGGCTACAGGCTGACCGGTGAGGGATCGGCGCTGTTGCAGGAGGCGGACGCAGTAGAGGCCTCGGTGCAGGCGTTTACCCGGCGCGCCGCTTCGTTGGACAGCGCCCTGGTCGGTTCGCTGCGCGTGACCACGGCAGAGGGCATTGCCTTGCGGCTGCTGCCGCCGCTCCTCAACGAGTTCCATCGCCGCCACCCCGGCATGCAGATCAACCTGCTGATCGAGGACCGCTATCGGGATCTGGGCGATGGCCAAGCCGACGTGGCGCTGCGGGCCGGTCCGCCCGGTGACGGCACACTTGTCGGGCGCAAGCTGGTGGACGCTGCGTGGGCTGTTTACGGCAGCCATGCCTATGTGGAGCGGCACGGCAGCCCGGTTGCGCCTGCGGCTCTCAATGGCCACCGCCTCATCGGATTCGAAGGGGCACTGGAGCGCATCGCGCCGGCCCGCTGGCTGCGGGAGAACGTCGCGCGCGGAGAGATCGTTTGCCGCAGCAACAGTATTCTCGGGCTGTTGTTCGCCGCCCAGTCGGGCTTCGGGCTGGCGCTGTTGCCCTGCCACATCGCCGATCCCGATGCCGACCTCGTGCGCGTGATCGACCCCGTGCCGTCGCTCACCTTCGGCATCTGGATCCTGACCCACCAGGACCTGCACAAGACGCCCAAGGTTCGGGCCTTCTTCGACTTCATGGCGGAAGAGATCGTGAAATACCGGACGCTGCTCCTCGGCCAGACCCGGCCGTGGCGCACAGA
>CAYWVA010000614.1:0-1670 GCA_964461545.1 uncultured Rhizobiaceae bacterium
ACCATATCGGACAGGGCAGCAAACATCGCCGCCATCGCCAGGCAGTCGGACTCGATGCCGTCCTGCACCGCTTCGTGCCAGGCATCGAGGATGTAGCGCAAGGCTGCCTGTTTCGGTTCCTCGTTGGCCACCATCGCCGGTGTATGGTGAAGCTTGTTGGAGTTATTCACCGTCCGATGCCCCCTGTGAGCTGGTGCGTGCCCCCACTGGCCGCGCAACGATCGCACAGTAGCACAAGCGAGCTGGGTCGCGGCGAAGTCCTTTAGGAAGGGTAAACAGAAGCGGTAGAATTGGCTGGAACAGAGTCGAAGGCTCGAGAGCGGGGGGAAGCCAGTGAGCGATGTCGTCAACCTTGCCCTGCCCTTCTTCGGGCTGATGCTCGCAGGCGCGGTGGCGGCCAAACTGTTTCAAATCGAAGAGCGCACCGGAGACCGGCTGAACATCCTGGTGCTTTATTTTGCCCTGCCGGCGATGATCTACCGGACGGTTGCCAGCGCTCCCTTCGAGCGCCTGCTCAACTGGCCGTTCATCCTCGCCACGTCATTTTCGACCTTTATCGTCTTTGTGGCCGCCTTCGGCTTCGCCATCTGGATCCTGCAGGCACGCCTCCATGTCGCGGCGCTCCAGGCATCTTCGGCGAGCTACGGCAATGTCGGCTATATGGGGTTGGTCCTGTCCGTGGTGGCCTTCGGCGAGGCGGCGGCGGTGCCGGCCATCCTCATCTTCTGCTTCGACGTCCTGATCCAGTTCACGCTGGTGCCACTGGCAGGCGCCATCGCCACGTCGGCGCATGGGGCGACGGGGCGCGAGCTTGGCCGAAGGATCGCCGGCTCGGTCTTGCTTCATCCGTTCTTTGTCGCAGCGGCAGCCGGCGCCTTATCGAGCGCTATCGATCTTGTCCTGCCGACAGCGCTGGACACATTCATCGAAATGCTCTCCCGTGCCGCCGCGCCCAGCGCCCTCTTCGCGCTCGGCATCACGCTATCGAGGCGCCGCTTTGCCGGCGTCGGCCCCGAGTTTCCGGTGATTGTCGGCCTGAAGATGTTTGCTCACCCGATCATCGTGCTGGTGGTGCTCAGCATTATCGGCGGGTTCGATCCGCTGTGGATCAGTGTCGCCGTGCTGATGGCGGCTCTTCCCACCGCAGCGACCGTGTTTATCTTTGCCGAGCAGTACGATGCCTATCTCGAAGGCGCGTCGAGCAGCATTCTGGTCACGACGCTCGTTTCCGCCGTCACTATCCCCGCCCTGCTCTATATGATCGAACAGGGCCTTCTGACTCATGAGCTGTTCGGCTGGTAAGGCCTCGCAGCCGGAAGGGATGGGCCTTTGCGACCGCTAGGCCGCGGCCTCTGACTCCTCAGCCTCGGCCTGGGTCGGACCGGAATCCTTGCCCTTGGCCTCCGGATCGCGGTCGACGAACTCGATGACCGCCATCGGTGCCGAATCGCCGTAGCGAAAGCCCGCCTTCAGCACCCGGGTGTATCCGCCGTGGCGGTCCTGATAGCGGCCGGCGAGGACGTCGAAGAGCTTTGCCACCTGGCCGATATCTCCCAGCTTGGCGATGGCCTGGCGTCGGGCGTGAAGCCCGCCCTTCTTGCCCAGCGTCACCAGTTTCTCCACGATCGGCCGCAGGTCCTTGGCCTTGGGCAAGGTGGTGACGATCTGCT
>CAYWVA010000615.1:0-1665 GCA_964461545.1 uncultured Rhizobiaceae bacterium
TTCTCATGGGAGCGCACCGACCTCGGCGAGGAGTTGCGTCGCGCCCTCGCCTGAAAAGGCGTCGATTGGACAACGAAGCTCCCTCCTACGCGCGTCGCCAGCTCTATGGCCGGCGACAGGGCCCTGCACTCAGATCCCGCCAGGCGGGGCTGATCGCCGATCTCCTGCCGCGGCTGCGCGCCGGGCCGGGCACGGCCGAGCTTGCAGACCCGCGCCAGCTGTTCGATGCCAAAGTGGACGATGTCTGGCTGGAAATCGGCTTCGGCGGCGGCGAGCACTTGGCTTGGCAGGCCGCGGCCCATCCCACGGTGGGCTTCATCGGCTGCGAGGCCTATGTCAACGGCATCGCCAAGCTGCTGGTGGCCATCGAAAACCAGGGTCTCGGCAACATCCGCATCCACGACGGCGACGCCCGCGAGCTGGTATCGAGCCTGGGCGATGTCAGCATCGGCCGAATTTTTCTATTGTTTCCCGATCCGTGGCCGAAGCGGCGCCACCACAAGCGGCGCATCGTTACCGCGGAGCTTGTTGAAGAGTTCCACCGCATCCTGAACCCCGGGGGGCTATTGCGTTTTGCCTCCGACAGCGGCGACTATGTCGCCTGGACGCTCATTGTCATCCGCGCCCACGGCGGATTTGTCTGGCTGGCCGATGGCCCTCAGGACTGGCGCGGCCGGCCCGCCGACTGGCCAGAAACGCGCTACGAGGCAAAGGCGCGCCATGACGGCCGCGCGCCGATGTTCCTCAGCTACAGGCGGCTGTAATTGCCGAGCTGAACCCTTGTGTTTGGCGGAAATTGGCGTATATGGGGATGAAGTTCATTCTCATAGTGCCATCACCATTGACGACGGCACCGATTATGGGAGTGGGCCCTGCGGGGCCCGCTCTTTTTGTTAGGGCTGAACGGCAGTGCCGCAGAGGTTGCGGATGGACGACAGACGTCTCGAACGGGAGAGTGGCCCGGCCAAGCGGGTCGCCGAGATCATCGAGCCGACGCTTCAGTCCATGGGCTTCCGCCTGGTGCGGGTGAAGTTCACGGGCAGGAGCTTGCAGATCATGGCCGAGCGGCCGGACGGTACCATGCTGCTCGATGATTGTGCAGCTGTGAGCCGCGCCATCTCACCGGTGCTGGATGTGGAGGATCCGATCCCAGGCAGCTATTCTCTCGAGGTCTCCTCGCCCGGCATCGACCGGCCTCTGGTCAGGCTGGAGGATTTCGAACGCTGGGTCGGCCATGTCGCCAGGGTCGAGCTCAAGGCGCCGCTTGCCCACCATGGGCTTGCAGGCCGCCGCCGCTTCCGCGGGGTGATCGCAGCCGCGCGCGACGGCGCCATCCGATTGACGCTGCCGCCGGAAGACATTGCCGCCGGCGGGACCGGTGGCGAAACGGAAGTCGAGCTGGGCTTCGATGACATCGCCGATGCCAAGCTGGTGCTGACCGATGAACTTCTCGCAGTGGCCCGGGAACGGGCCGAGCCGGGGCGCCTGAGCGATGGCAGCACCTGGCAGCACACCGAATCTGAGGATGTAGGGAGTGACGAAGATGGCTGAAACGGCTGTGAGCGCCAACAGGCTGGAGCTCTTGCAGATCGCTGATGCGGTCGCGCGCGAGAAGTCGATTGACAGGGCGCTGGTGCTCGAGGCGATGGCCGACGCGATCCAGCG
>CAYWVA010000616.1:0-1663 GCA_964461545.1 uncultured Rhizobiaceae bacterium
CGATAGATGATCGAGGCGAGGATGCGCGGGTCGATATTGCCGCCGCACAGGACAAGGCCCACCTTGCGATGACGGAAGTGCCCCGGGTCGGCCAACAACAGGGCAAGTCCCGCCGCTCCGGCTCCCTCGGCCACGGTCTTCTGATGAGCGAGATAGGCCATGACGGCGCGCTCGATGTCGGACTCGCCGACGAGGCGAACATCGTCCACGAACTGCTTACAGATCGCTACGGTCCGCTCGGTGACATTTTTAACCGCAATGCCTTCCGCCAGTGTCGAGCCGCCGCATTTGGCGCTCGTCCCGCGCAGGGCGGAGTACATCGACGGATAGAGCTTGACCTCGACGCCTAGCACCTCGACATCGGCCTTGACGTGCTTGGCGGCAACCGCGATGCCGGAGATCACGCCGCCGCCGCCGACTGGCACGACGATGGCGTCGAGACCGGGCTCATCTTCCAGCATTTCCAGCCCGATCGTGCCCTGGCCAGCGATGATCCGGTCGTCGTCATAGGGATGGACCAGCACAAGGCCTCTTTCGGCCACGATCGCTTCGGCCGTCACCTGGCTGTCGGCCAGCGTCTCGCCCGACAGCACCACTTCGGCCCCATGGGCCCGGGTACGCTCGACCTTCGTGAACGGGGTCGTTTCCGGCATGACGATGGTCGCCGGCATAGCGAGCCGCTTGGCATGGTAGGCCACCGCCTGGGCGTGATTGCCTGCCGACATGGCAATCACCCCACGCCGGCGCTCGGCTTCGCCGAGACTGGCAAGCTTGACGTAGGCGCCGCGATCCTTGAACGAGTTGGTGACCTGCAGGTTCTCAAACTTGACGTAAACGTCAGCACCGGTGAGATCGGAAAGCTTCGGGGCGGCGAGGAAGGGGGTGCGCACCGCATTGCCCTTGAGCAGGAGCTGGGCATCCTTGATGTCCTGGAACGTCACCGGCATATTTCATCCGTCGGGATAAGAGGGCGTTTGTCTCTGCAGGGGATTTCTAATACCAATCCAACGAGGCACCGTCGCGGTGGATCGTCGCTCTGGGCACCGCCAGCGACATGAAGGGCGCCATCGAATCGCAAATATCAGGAGGCTAGAGGCATGGGCGAGCGAACAGCGTGGATTGGTCTTGGGGTCATGGGATTTCCGATGGCAGGCCACCTTGTCGAGCGCGGCGGCCACCAGGTCACCGTATACAACCGTAGTCCAGACAAGGCGAAAGCCTGGACGGCCAAGTTCGGCGGCCAAAGCGCGCCGACGCCCGCCGAGGCGGTCAAGGATGCCGACTTCGTGTTTGCCTGTGTCGGCAATGACGCCGATGTCCGCCTCGTGACCACCGGCCAGCATGGCGCGTTCCGAGGCATGAAGCGGGGGGCCGTGTTCGTCGACCACACGACAGCCTCGGCCGATGTGGCACGCGAGCTCCACGCGGCGGCCAAGGACTTGGGGCTGGGCTTCGTCGATGCCCCGGTTTCCGGTGGTCAGGCGGGCGCGGAAAACGGCATCTTGACCGTCATGTGCGGCGGCGAAGAGAGCGACTATGCCAAGGTCGAGCCGCTGATCGCCAGTTATGGGCGCATGTGCCGCCTGCTCGGTCCGGCAGGCTCGGGCCAGCTCACCAAGATGGTCAATCAGATCTGCATTGCCGGACTTGTACAAGGGCTCGC
>CAYWVA010000617.1:0-1654 GCA_964461545.1 uncultured Rhizobiaceae bacterium
GTGACGATCTGCTCATGCTTGATCAGCGATGCCGCCATGTTGGCGAACATGGCCTTGCGATGGGCGCTCATCCGGTTGAGCTTGCGGCCGCGATTTCCGTGACGCATGGTTTGTTCCTCTCACCACAAGCGCTCAGTAATGGGTCTCGAACTTCTTGGCCAGGTCCTCGATGTTCTCCGGCGGCCAGTTCGGGACTTCCATGCCGAGGTGGAGCCCCATCTGGGCGAGAACTTCCTTGATCTCGTTGAGCGACTTGCGGCCGAAGTTCGGCGTGCGCAGCATCTCGGCTTCGGTCTTCTGGATCAGATCGCCGATATAGACGATGTTGTCGTTCTTCAGGCAATTGGCCGAGCGCACCGACAGCTCCAGCTCGTCCACCTTCTTCAACAGGGCTGGATTGAACTCCAGTTCGGGCCGCTCCTCTTCGGCGGTGATCCTGGAGGGCTCCTCGAAGTTGACGAACACCTGAAGCTGGTCCTGCAAGATCCTGGCCGCGTAGGCGACCGCATCCTCAGGAGACATCGCCCCATTGGTCTCAATCGTCATGGTGAGCTTGTCGTAGTCGAGGATCTGGCCTTCACGGGTGTTCTCGACCTTGAAGGAGACCCGCTTCACCGGGCTGTACAGGCTGTCGACAGGGATGAGGCCGATCGGCGCATCCTCCGGCCGGTTGCGGTCGGCCGCCATATAGCCCTTGCCGTTGTTGACGGTGAACTCCATCCGGATCTCGGCACCCTCATCGAGGGTGCAGATGGGGTGGGTGGGATTGAGGATCTTGATGTCGGCCGTCTCCTGGATGTCGCCGGCGGTCACCACGCCTGGCCCCTCCTTGCGCAGCGTCAGCCGTTTGGGGCCCTCGACATGCATGACGAGAGCAATCTCCTTGATGTTGAGGATGATGTCGGTCACGTCCTCGCGCACCCCGGCGATCGAGGAGAACTCGTGCAGCACGCCATCAATGTGCGCCGAGGTAACGGCGGCGCCCTGCAGCGAGGACAACAGGATGCGGCGCAGGGCATTGCCGAGGGTCATGCCGAAGCCGCGCTCCAGCGGCTCGGCCACCAGCGTACCCGATCGCCGCCGATCCCGACCCGAGATGACCTCGAGCTTCATCGGCTTGATCAATTCCTGCCAGTTCCTTTGATTCACTTGCATGGTGCTATCCCATCCTGCCCCGGATTACGGCTCGACAGAGCCACGGGGGCGCGCGTGTCGGTCAAAAACGGCTCCGCAACATGCCGGAGCCATTCAAATTTACGTCTTCACACCCGGCGCCGCTTCGGCGGCCGCACGCCATTGTGCGGAATGGGCGTCACGTCGCGGATGGCGGTCACCTGCAGCCCGCATGACTGTAGCGCCCGAAGTGCGGATTCGCGCCCCGAGCCAGGCCCCGACACCTCGACCTCAACCGTCCGCATGCCGTGCTCCATGGCGGAGCGTCCGGCGCTCTCAGCAGCCATCTGGGCGGCATAGGGGGTCGACTTTCGCGACCCTTTGAAGCCCATCTTGCCAGCCGATGCCCACGAGATGGCATTTCCCTGGACATCGGTGATGGTGATCATCGTGTTGTTGAACGTCGCGCTCACGTGCACAATGCCAGACGTGATGTTCTTGCGCTCCTTGCGGCGCGGCCGAACGGGTTCCTTGGCCATAG
>CAYWVA010000618.1:0-1650 GCA_964461545.1 uncultured Rhizobiaceae bacterium
GCTGCCCTTGGGACAGTTGATGCGAATGTGAAAGTGGTAGTGGTGCCCCCAGTAAGCCCGCACCTTGGCAAGCCACGACCGGTCGCCCTTGGCCCACTGGCACAGCTGCTTCTTGATCGGCGGATGCACGAAGATGCGCGCCACCTCAGGATAGGAGGCGGCACGCTTAATCAGCCGGGCATGCGCCTCGGTCCACACCTTGGGGTCGATCTGACGGCGGTCCTTGACCACCGAAACCGCAGACATTTCCTCGCGCTCTTCAGCCGTCAGGGTGCGCTCAGGCATCGGTGTCAGCCAGATGTCGGCATCGAGCCCGATCTGGTGGCTGGCATGGCCGTAGGGCATCGGCCCGCCGCGGGGCTGGGACAGATCGCCGACCAGGAGCCCGGGCCAGCCGTCCTTGGCCTTGGCCTCGCGGGCCAGTCGCTTGACCAGCTCGACGAGATCTGGATGGCCCCAGTTGCGGTTGCGCGACAGCCGCATGGTCTGCCAGGCAGGGCCGTCGGTGGCAAGCTCGGCCGCCCCGGCAAGACAGCCCTTGGCATAGGAGCCAATGGCTCTGGGCGATGCTTTGGCCGGTGCCTGGACGCTGCCGAACAGTTCCTTGGCCGGCTTGCGCTCAATGTTCGTTGGCTTGGGCGCCGGCAGCACCTCGCTGGTGCGGGCCTCAGCCGCCGGAACAGCCAGGGCGAAGGCGAGGGCGAGCGCCATGCATAGCGACGCAATCGGGGACATTGGCATGGTTACTTCTTCCGAAAATGGTCGAGAGAAACGACCTTGCGGGCGTCTCCTTCAGCAGGATCCTTGGCCTCGCCAGATGCCGGCGCGGCTTCCGCCTTGGAGGCGTCTGCCGGCGGGGCTTCGTCCGCCGCCGCGGCCTCCGCTACAGGCTTGGCCTCGAACTGCAGTCCAAACTGCACCGCAGGATCAAAGAAACCCTTAACGGCGGCAAACGGCACTACCAGCTTTTCGAGGACCTTGTCGAACGACAGTTCCACCGAGAAGCCGCTGTCGCGGACCTCAAGGTTCCAGTACTGATGTTGCAGGACGATGGTGATCTCTTCGGGATACATCTGCCGCAGCCGCTCCGAAATGTGCACTTCAGGGTGGCGGGTGTCGAAGGCGATGAACAGATGATGCTCGCCGGGAAGCCCAGTGCGCGCCACCTGAGCAAGCGCGGCACGCACTACCCCGCGCAGCGCATCTTGCGCTAAGAGGTCATAGCGCATCAGGTCTTCTGGCATAGTCTCCTCGTTCCGACCGGTCTGACGAGCCGGTATTCTATCTGGGATGCGAGCGTTGCAAAGCGCCGTGTTGACGCGCGCCAGACTGCGACCTTGGAAGGTGGGGGCTTCTGTTGCCAGGTGCCCCCGGACCCCGCCTGAACCGGCTAAAGCCCAGGACTTCGATTTCGGCTACCGCACTGCATTAAGCAGCGAGGCGCACCGGAGCATAGTTGTCGTTTGCAACTATTTTTCGGCCCGATAACGGCGGTACCATGCCGGGCGAAGCTCCATCCTTTACACCCTCGTCGATCCTGTTTCACCCCCAGCAGATGCCGTCGCCGCATCGACGGCATGTGGTGGAGGTGCCGGGTACTGCCCCCGGGTCCGATAGGCTTATTACGATGGCCGTTTATCGCCATAGCCG
>CAYWVA010000619.1:0-1637 GCA_964461545.1 uncultured Rhizobiaceae bacterium
CCAGCGTGGTCGCGGCAGAACCGGGCGAAGGAGTTGGGTGGCGAGCCGGTGATCTCCTGGAACGCGGTGGTGACCACATGATCGTTGGTCCCGCCCTCGCGGGCCACCCGATTGACGTCGACCAGGAAGTCCACGTAGTGCGGCGGGATGCCCTTGGCCTTAAGCCGTCCCCTGTACTCCTCATCGTCGACCTGCACGTAGCGAATGCTACGGCCGAGGGTGTCGGACAGTATTGCGGCTGCGTCATGGTAGCTGATCGCTTCCGGCCCGCTCAGATCATATGCCTTGCCTACATGGCCGGGCTCGGTGAGCACGGTGGCGACCGCCGGTCCGACATCGCGGGCATCGAAGCAACTGACCTGGGCATCGCCGATCGAGTCGTAAAACGCGTCGTCCTTGCGGATGTCGTCGGCCATCAGCCACAGGAAGTTCTGCATCAGGTAGTTGGGCCGCAGGAACGTCCACTGCATGCCGCTTGCCTCGATCTGAAGCTCGATCCGGCGGTGAAGCTGCCCGACAAGGAAGGGGTCGGCGTCTGCCCTGAACGACGACACATAGACGATGCGCGCAATGCCCGCCTCACGGGCCGCTGCCACCATCGCCTCTTCATGTGCGACTTCGCTGGACAGAAGGAACAGTGAGTCGACTCCCTCGAGCGCGGACGGAAGCGTTTCGGGCATATCGAAGTCGATGGTGCAGGTCTCGATTCCGTCCATGTCCAAGGGTTGCACATGGATGCCCGCACGTACAGCGATCCCGGACGCCAGAAGCGATCGCACCACGTTCGGACCGATGTTGCCTGTTGCGCCTGTAACAAGGATCATGATTCACCTCGTGAATTAGAAACTATCGATTGGGCTTTGGACCGCACCTCCGTGCCGGCCCTACCGCCGCCGCCCGATGATCAGCAGGTATTCGCGCTTGAGATGCAGACCGGCTTCAGTCCGGTAGCTTGCATGGTAGGCATCGACCTCCTGCTTGAACGCGGCCAACTGATCGGGGGGCAGGTTGTCGATCAGGAACTTCATCGGCCCGAAGCCGCGCGCATACCAGTTCCAAGCCTCCTCGACGTTGTCGACGAAGTGATCGTTGACGCCGGGTTCGAAGACCAGGTCGAAAACGTCTCCGAGCAGCGTACGCACATGGTCGGGTTCGCCCCAAGCCAATGGAGAGACTGGCGGCGGTGGGCCTGGCCGATACTTGCCGATCAGCGCCCAGAACTCCTGGATCGCGCCTTCTGGCGCCCAGACTACTAGCGCAAGCCGTCCGCCGGGACGGCACACCCTCTCGAGCTCCCGTGCCGCCTGCTCCTGGTCGCCGGCGAAGATCACCCCGAAGGTGGAGATGACGCCGTCGAAGCTGGCATCTGCAAAGGGCAGGTCTTCCGCATCCGCTTGGCGAAATGTGATCGGCGGGCGAACATGGGACGACAGTTCCTCCGCTGCGGCGAGCAGTTCCGGCGCGATGTCCACGGCGGTGACGCGGGCTCTGAAGCTTGCCACATTGCGGGCGGTCCAGCCGGTGCCGGTCGCAATGTCCAGGATCTCTTCATCTGGCTTGGGGTTGAGCCTCTGGGTGGCATGGGCCAGCGCATCGGACACGCCGAAGCTGATGTTGTCATAGGCGCGCCCGCCCAG
>CAYWVA010000620.1:0-1635 GCA_964461545.1 uncultured Rhizobiaceae bacterium
TCCTCGAACAGGTGGATGCGGCGGCCGAGAACGTAGAGGTTCACCAGCAGGTAGAGATGCATGATGAGAAACAGAAACGGCGCCACCACATAGAAGGCGATCAACGGCAAATTGACGCCGAGGATCGGCAGGCTGATGGGGCTCTCCAGGAGGAGGTCGCGGTGGGTGGTGGCGCCGACGGCGACGGCAAGATAGGCGCCGAAAGACAGCAGCGCGATCCAGGTCGCCCGCCCCTTGGCGCTCGCCGCATTGACCGAAGCGAGCAGAGTGTCGACGTCGCGCCCGTTCGCCATGGCCGCTTCACCCCCTGCATCAGCGCCGGGAGCCTAGCAGACCCAAGGGGTGGGCAGGGAGGTTTTCTTCGGCAGCGCCCTCCTACCGGCGCCGTTCGAACTTACCCGGATCTCTCCAATTCCCGGCAAATTCGGCTCACATTGCGACCTTTCCCGTTGCCGTTCCTTGGAACATCCGGAGCTACGGTGCGTTGAGCCCAGGAAGGGAGCTGAATTGCTGATGACACGCCGCCGCAACACCATCCGCTCGACAGGCATTATCGCAGGCCTGGTCTTTGGCGTCATGGCGGTGGGGCTTGCGAGCTATGTTGTCTCGGCCGTTTCCCCGCTTCAGCAACTGGCGAGTGCCACCGTCGAAGGCGGCAACACGGCCGGCCACTCGGTCCACGCCAAGAACAGGGAAACGCCGGCCTGGATTCTCGAACTCCAGACCCGCAACGCCCGCCAGTTGCCGGTCCCGATCCACAACGGCGAGCCCAGCTTCTGGATCTGACGGCTACACGTTCGCCAGGACGAGAATCACCAGCAGCGCCACGACCGCCGCACCGACAATCCACCACAAGTTATTGCTGGCCAAGGGCTGCTGGGGAGCCTGCCCGGACTCTTTGCGCGCCGACGCCGACGCGGCGATGGCGGCTTCGGGCATGAGCGACGGTGAGTGCGCGGTGTCCGGGCCGGCGGCAAACTCGGGCGGGTGCTCACCACGGTCGCGGCGAGTCGAAGCCCTGCTCGCCTTGCCGTTGCCCGCCTTCTTGGCAGCGGCCTTCCTAGCAGTTGCCGCGGCTTTGCTGGCTGGCGCCTTCTTGGCAGGCGTCTTCCTAGCAGGCGTCTTCCTGGCAGTCGCCTTGGCCGTCTCCACCGGTTCAGCAGCCGCCTCCGGCGCCTTGCCGGCTACCGGCGCCTCACTGGTAACGACCTCGGCGAAGCGCTTGAAGAAGTCGTCGGCCATCCTGCGCGCGGTGGAATCGATCAGCCGGCTGCCGATCTGCGCCAGTTTGCCTCCGACCTTGGCATCGACGTCGTAAATGAGCCTGGTCTTGCCGTCGAACTCCTCCAGCCGCACCTCGGCACCGCCCTCGGCGAACCCGGCGACACCGCCCGTGCCCTGCCCTGATATGACATAGCTGTGCGGCGGGTTGAGCTTGCTCAGCGTCACGTCGCCGGCAAAATTGGCCTTCACCGGTCCGACCTTGGCCGTCACTTTGGCAGTGAACTCGGTGGCCGAACGCTTGACCATCTCGTTGCAGCCCGGAATCGACTGCCTCAGCACTTCGGGGTCGTTGAGCGCCTCCCAGACCCGCGCTCGCGGAGCCGGAATGACCTGTTCGCCGCTCATCTTCAT
>CAYWVA010000621.1:0-1628 GCA_964461545.1 uncultured Rhizobiaceae bacterium
CAACGAGCCTTTGAACGGCATCGCCATTCTGGTCAGGGCCTCCTTCCAGATGCGCGCCTTTGAGGATCGCTTCATCACCCTAGGCCTGCCCTACCGGGTGATCGGCGGCCCGCGCTTCTATGAGCGCCAGGAGATCCGCGACGCGCTGGCCTATTTCAAGGTCACGGTGGCGCCCGACAACGATCTCGCTTTTGAGCGCATCATCAATGTGCCCAAGCGCGGCATCGGCGAGGCCTCGGTGCAGAAGATGCATGAGCTGGCGCGCCGCGAGTCGTGGCCGCTGACCCGGGCCGCCCAGGCGCTCGCCGGGACCGACGAGCTGCCGGCCAAGGCCCGGCGCTCGCTTGGCGAGCTGATGGCCGCTTTCGCCCGCTGGCGGACACTGGTTGCCGGCCTGCCGCACACCGAGCTTGCCGAGATCATCCTCGATGAGTCGGGCTACACCGACATGTGGGAAGCCGCCCGCACGCCCGACGCCGAGAGCCGGCTGGAAAACCTCAAAGAGCTTGTCCGCTCGATGGGCGACTACGACACCATGACCGGATTCCTCGAGCATGTGGCGCTGGTCATGGACACCGACACGTCCGAATCCGACGACAAGGTCTCCATCATGACGCTGCACGGCGCCAAGGGGCTTGAGTTCGACACCGTGTTCCTGCCCGGCTGGGAGGAAGGTCTGTTCCCGCACCAGCGGGCGCTTGACGACAACGGCCAGGCCGGGCTCGAGGAAGAGCGCCGCCTTGCCTATGTCGGATTGACCCGGGCGAGGCGGGGGGCCGTCGTGTCGTTCGCCCAGAACCGGCGCGTCCATAACCGCTGGCAGTCGGCGGTGCCGTCGCGCTTCATCGACGAACTGCCTGAGGCCCATGTCACTGTCGATGCTTCGCAGAGCTACGGCGGCTATGGCGTCGGCTACGGCGCCAGCCGCTTCGACGAGGCGTTTGCCGCCAGCTCCTACCAGACGCCGGGCTGGCAGCGCGCCCAGGCGGCGTTGCGCTCAAACGCCACGGTGGCTTCTGCCCCGCGCACCATCGAGGGCCGCCTGCTCGCCCAGGATGCCGAGGTTTCGCCGTTCGAGCCCGGCGAGCGGGTGTTCCACCAGAAGTTCGGCTACGGCGAGGTCACCCGCGTCGACGGCAACAAGCTCACGGTCGCCTTCGAGCACGGCGGCGAAAAACGCGTCATCGACTCCTTCGTCGAGCGCCATTAGAGCAGGATGGCATTGAATTGAATCGAATGACTGCCCATCCGCTCGTTCCCGCGCAAGCGGGAATCCAGTCCCTGTAGCCCGCATGGACCCCCGACCCCGATCGGGGGGCAACGCGGGGGACTGCCCTCACGGCCCGCAGGGTGCGAGCGCGGTCGCACACGATCTCCGCAACGGAAGTTTATACCTTGGTTCAGCGACATGAACCGAAGGCTACTCCTCCCCAGCAACTGCAACTTGCTCGGCTTGCTCCCCAATAGCGTCTGTCGTTACGGTGCTTGGCTCCGACTTCTCCTCCCGCAGACGAGGGGCAGATGGTTGCCACGCTCGGAGATGTTGCCCGACTTGGTCGTAGAACTCAGGGACTGTAGCCTCTAACTCAGTGATGAAGTTTCGTCGCTGGCCGAAGCGGGCGCCAAGG
>CAYWVA010000622.1:0-1623 GCA_964461545.1 uncultured Rhizobiaceae bacterium
TAGGCGCACCAGGCGGTGAGCGCCACGCCGGCCCAGCCGAAGACGTTGGGCAGAAACCAGAACAGCAGCAGGGTCACAAAAGCGAATATCGCCACGAACGGATAGCCGGCGCGATGCACCGGAGCGAACTGCGATCGGATCGATTCAAGCACCAACTCTCACTCCTTTTGCCGCGCCGGCAGGGTCAGGCAGGTCTACGCCCGTGCCCGGTTCTGCCATCTGGCAGCCTGGCTATTCGGCCGGTATGCCCTCGGTTTCGCCGATCTCTATGGTCCGGTCGCCATCGGAGTCCTCGGCCATCAGCCCGGCCAGCCGCCGGCGCTCCTTTTCGTCCAAGGTCTCGGCCAGGCGGCGGCGGGCCTCCTCGGCCTCGCGCTGACGGTTCCACATGGTGGCGTATACGCCGCGCAGCGCCAATAGCTCGCTGTGCCGACCGCGCTCGACGATGCGGCCGGCCTCCAGCACGATGATTTCGTCGGCATCGACCACGGTCGACAGGCGATGGGCGATGACCAGCGTGGTGCGATTGCGCGACACCTGGCGCAGGGCGGTCTGGATCTCCTGCTCGGTCATGGTGTCGAGCGCCGAGGTCGCCTCGTCGAGCACCAGGATCGGCGGGGCCTTCAGGATGGTGCGGGCGATGGCCACGCGCTGCTTTTCGCCGCCCGACAGCTTGAGCCCGCGCTCGCCCACCGAGGTGTCGTATTTCCGCGGCAGGTCCATGACGAAATCGTGGATCTGGGCAAGCTTGGCCGCTTCCTCGACCTCTTGGTCGCTGGCGTCGGGCCGGCCATAACGGATGTTGTAGCGAATGGTGTCGTTGAACAGCACGGTGTCCTGCGGCACCATGCCGATGGCGGCGCGCAGCGAGGCCTGCGTCACCTCGGCGATGTCCTGGCCGTCGATGCGGATCGCCCCGCCGGTCACCTCATAGAAGCGATAGAGCAGCCGCGAGATCGTCGACTTGCCGGCCCCCGACGGGCCGACGATGGCAAACGTCCGCCCCGGCGGGACCTCGAAGGCGAGATCGCTCAGGATGGGCCGCTCAGGGTCATAGGCGAAGCGCACATGATCGAACTCGATGGTGCCGTCGCGCACCACCAGCGGCCTGGCGCCGGGCCGGTCCTCGATCTCGGGCTGAACCTTCAAAAGCTCGAACATCGCCTCGATGTCGATCAGGCCCTGCTTGATGTCGCGATACACCGCGCCGAGGAAGTTGAGCGGCAGATAGAGTTGGATGAGCAGAGCGTTGACCAGTACGAAGTCACCGACCGTCATCCGCCCCGCGGAAACGCCATAGGCGGCCATCACCATGACGATGGTGAGGCCGATGGTGAAGATGAATGCCTGTCCGGCATTGAGAAAGGCAAGCGATGTCCACGTCCTGACGGCGTTGTGCTCGTAGCGTGCGATCGAGCGCTCGAAACGGCGCGCCTCGTGCTCCTCGTTGCCGAAATACTTCACCGTCTCGAAGTTGAGCAGGCTGTCGATGGCCTTGGTGTTGGCGTCGGTGTCGGCCTCGTTCATGGCCCGCCGGATGGCGATGCGCCACTCGGTGGCGGCATAGGTGAACCACACGTAGAGCAGCACCGCGACCGCCACCACCGCGGCATAGGCCCAGCC
>CAYWVA010000623.1:0-1622 GCA_964461545.1 uncultured Rhizobiaceae bacterium
CGCTTCGGCCGCTTCGACTGGGTGCCGGTGCGCTACATCAACAGGACCTACAGCCACAGCGTGCTTGCCGGACTCTACCGGTTCGCCCGTGTCTGCCTGGTGACGCCGCTGCGCGACGGGATGAACCTTGTCGCCAAGGAATATGTCGCCGCTCAAGACCCGGCCGATCCCGGCGTCCTGGTCTTGTCGAAGTTCGCCGGTGCCGCCCACCAGATGGACGGAGCGCTGATCGTCAATCCCTACGATGCCCGGGAACTCGGCAACGTGGTGCATCGCGCGCTCATCATGTCGGAACAGGAACGAGCCGCGCGCTGGCGCACCATGATGGACCGCCTCAGCGCCGAAAGCCTGACCTGGTGGCGCGAAAGTTTCATCGCCAGCCTGTCGTCTGTCGCATCGGGGAATCAGCCGGTCGAGCCGGTCAGCGGCGCTCTTTGAAGAAACGCAGCAACAGATCCCGAGCCCGCGCTTCGGCGATTCCGCCGTAGACCTCCGGCGCATGATGGCAGGTCGGCTGGGTGAAGAACCGCGGCCCGTTGTCGACCGCTCCCTGCTTGATGTCGGCAGCGCCGTAATAGAGCCGGCGAATGCGGGCAAACGAGATCGCCGCTGCGCACATGGCACATGGCTCCAGCGTGACATGCAGATCGCAGGCCGCGAGCCGCTCCGAGCCGAGTTGCGCAGCAGCGGCCCGAATCACCAGCATCTCGGCATGGGCGGTCGGGTCCTTGAGCGCGATGGTGCGGTTGCCGGCCGCCGCCAGGATCGCTCCGTCCGGGCCGGTGACGGCCGCCCCCACCGGCACTTCGCCGCGCGAACCCGCTGCTTCCGCCTCGGCGAGTGCCCGCTGCATGGCGATCGAGGCGAACGGTTGCATGATCCGGCCACCTTGGGCTGGGCATCGCGGCGTAGTCAAGGCCCGTCGCGGAGCGTGACGGAGTTGTGGAGGACGCTGGCCGATCTCGCTACAACGGCTCCATGGTAAAGCACGACCAGGCCTCTGCCCCCGCGCCCGACCCCGACCGCGGCGAGCGTCTCGCCAAGGTGATGGCGCGCGCCGGCCTGTGCTCCAGGCGTGAGGCCGAGCGCTGGGTTGCCGACGGCCGGGTCAGCGTCAACGGCAAGGTGGTGACCTCCCCCGCCCTGAACGTGAGCGACGCCGACCACGTAGCGGTCGACGGCCGGCCGCTGCCTGAGGCCGGACAAACCCGGCTGTGGCGCTACCACAAGCCGGCCGGCCTGGTGGTCAGCCACGGCGACCCGCAAGGGCGCCCGACGGTGTTCGAAAGGCTCCCGCCCGAACTGCCCCGGGTGGTGTCGGTTGGCCGCCTCGACATCAACACCGAGGGTCTGCTTCTGCTGACCAATGACGGCGGGCTGGCACGCATCCTGGAGCTGCCGGCCACCGGTTGGACGCGGCGCTACCGGGTGCGGGTCTATGGCAGGGCCGACCCGGCAGCCCTGGCGGGGCTGGCCCGCGGGATCACGCTCAATGGCATCCGTCACGGCCCCATCGAGGCCAGGATCGACAGCGAGAAGGGCGGCAATGTGTGGTTGACGCTCGCTCTTACGGAAGGCAAGAACCGCGAGGTGAAACTGGTGCTTGAGCATCTGGGCCTGAC
>CAYWVA010000624.1:0-1619 GCA_964461545.1 uncultured Rhizobiaceae bacterium
AAAAGGGGAGGGCCAGGGTGGGGATTGATCGGCCTCACCCGTAGGTTTCCGGCGCTTGGTCAACCCCCACCCAGCCCTTTGGGCTGACCTCCCCCTTTCTGGGGGAGGTGTCGTGCCCCTTGGCATAAGCTTCATCGCCATCATATCCCCTGCCCTGGCCTGACCTTGCGGACCTCGACGGCGTCGCGGCCGCGCGCCACCTGATCGGCGATGTTCTGCCGCCGCACCCCTTCGCGATGCCTCAAGGTGAGCACGATGGCCCCGATCATGGCAACCAGCAGGATCATCCCGGCCGCCTGGAAGAAGTAGATGTAGCGGGTATAAAGGATTGCCCCGAGGGCTTCGGTGTTGGTGATGACGGCGGCATCCGGCGTTGGGGCCGCGGCCAGCCGAAGGGCTTCCGGAGTAATCGTCCAGGTGCCGAGCACCAGCGCCAGCTCGACCAGCAGAATGAGCCCGATGGTGGCCCCCACCGGCATATAGGCCAGCATGCCCTGGCGCAGCTCGGCGAAGTCCACGTCGAGCATCATCACCACGAACAGGAACAGCACGGCGACCGCGCCGACATAGACGATGACCAGAATGAAGGCCAGGAACTCCGCTCCCAGCAGGATGAACAGGCCTGCGGTGTTGAAGAAGGCGAGGATCAGGAACAACACCGAATGCACCGGATTGCGGGCGGCGATCACCATCACGGCTGCAGCGATGACGACAGTGCCGAAGAGGTAAAAGAACAGTGCAGCAGCCGTCATGCGTCCCCCCGTGCAATCCGTCGCGCCGGTCTAGCGATATGGCGCATCGAGCGCAATGTTCCTGGCCAGTGCCCGCTCCCAGCGATCGCCGTTGGCGAGCAGCTTCTCCTTGTTGTAGAGCAACTCCTCGCGCGTCTCGGTGGAGAACTCGAAGTTCGGCCCCTCGACGATGGCATCGACCGGGCAGGCCTCCTGACACAGCCCGCAATAGATGCACTTGACCATATCGATGTCGTAGCGGGTGGCGCGCCGGGTGCCGTCGTTGCGCCTGGGCCCGGCCTCGATGGTGATGGCGAGCGCCGGGCACACTGCCTCGCACAGCTTGCAAGCGATGCAGCGTTCCTCGCCGTTGGGATAGCGGCGCAGCGCATGCTCGCCGCGGAAGCGCGGGGATAGCGGCCCCTTTTCGAAGGGATAGTCGATGGTCGCCTTGGGCGCTAAAAAGTAGCGCATCGACAGCCAGAAGGCCTGGACGAACTCTGCCAGAAAGATCGACCGGGCGGCTTGTGTCAGTCTCATCGCATCCTCACCAAAGAGCGCTCAATACGGCGTCCCCGAATAGCAGTCCGGCGGCCGGCAATGCCAGCAGATTGACCGCCTTGAGCACGTCCATCCAGACGTTGGGCTCGATTCCGCGCCGGCCATAGGCCTTCCTGCGCTCGTAGCGCCAGCGCAAGGTGGGATAGAGTATCCGGCGCAGAAAGCCGTAGCCGGCAACCCCCACCAGCAGCATCACCAGGCCGCCGAGGAGGCTAAAAACCGTCAGCTCCATACACTGTCCTCACGGCGCCAGATCGAACGCCACCAGCACCCCTGCGGTGATTGCCACCCAGGCGAGCGAGATGGGCAAAAACACCTTCCAGCCGA
>CAYWVA010000625.1:0-1616 GCA_964461545.1 uncultured Rhizobiaceae bacterium
TGACCGATCCGGCTGGCGATGCCGGCGCCCGCATTGCCTGCGGTGTGATCTCGCGATAGCCCCGAGGGCTAGGCCGCATTCTCCAGAGCCGGCCTCAAGGGGCCAAGCGCTTGTTGGCAAAGCACAGCTCGCGCAGCCGATCGCAATAGGCCGCGATCGGCTCGAGCGAGCGCGCATAAGACGCAACCGGGGTCGCCATCGGCCAGTACACCATCGGTGCAAGCTGCCCGAACACGGCGGCATCGGCGCTGCTCGGGCGGTCGCGCAGCAGGAACGGCCGGCTACCGAGAAACGCCGCCAGGGCGTCGATGTCGGCGCGCCCCTTGGCTTCGATCATGTCGGTGGGATGGCGCGCGATGCCGCGAGCGTAAAGCTGCCTGCCGAAATGGGACTTGAGCATCGCAAAGACCACCGGCCCCACCACCGGCGGCATCTTCGACGTCATGGCGGCGCGCATGTAGGCCTGACCGGCCGGATGCTGAAACAGCTCCCATTCCAGCACCTGGTGGAAGTGCTCCTCGAAGGTGCGCCGCCAGGCGTGGCCGACGCTCTTCTGCTCGGGGCTCAAGGCGTCATCGACATCGACGTTGTGGCGCCGCGCCAACAGCTCGATAATCACTTCGCTGTCGCCGATCGGCTCGCCATCCAGTTCGATCCACGGGTTCTTCTTCTTGGGTCCCTTGCGCGGGTTGTCCTCGATGACCTGCTCGTAGGGGATCCCGGCCAGTTCGAGCCAGGCCAGCAACTTGAGCGCGAACGGGCCGGCGGTGGGCAGTCCCCAGTCGGGGGCGAACGTGAAGACGCGAAGACTCGTCACTCGTGCCTCCTTCGTGCCGGAGAGGCGGGCCCGGGCTGGCACGCTGCCCCGGCCCGCCGAGTGCTAATGCGTCCCGCCCTTGTGGTGCTCGCAGGTCACTGCCGGATTGAACTGCGCGAACGGCCCGTTGGGGTTTTCGCGGAACACCCAGGCGTGGAGCTCGTAATGCGGCTCGAAGCCGTGTGCCTCGTCGATGTCGGTGCTGGGATCGTTGACCATGTGGTACCACTGGTGGCCGGCGAAACTCGGCGGCCCGTCGTTGCCCGCCGCCTTCCAGGCCTGCTTGAATACCAAGTTCTCCACCGCCACAAGCTCCAGCGAGCCGTCGGCCTGGGGCTCGTAGATCAGCACGCCCGGGTTGAGGTAATCGGTATGGGTTCCGGTCCCGTCCACCCGCGGCTCGACGGCCGTGATGCCCAACAAATCGGGACGGAAGTAATGGATGCCCATGGCGCCGTCCTCGGGCGGGTAGCCTTCCATTTCGGCGACGACGCACATGCCCGTCGGATCGGGGATATAGCCCTCCGCCAAGGCCACGTTCACGTCGGTGAAGCGCTCATTGGCGGCTTTGATCTCGGCCACCACAGCTTTGATGTCCTTGGTGTGGCCGGTCGACGGCGCAGCCCAAAGCGCGGCAAGGCCGAGAGCAACGGCAATGGATGCCGCCAACAGGGATCGAGAGGTCACGCGCCCGCACATTGTCATTTTCCTTTCAGTCAGGCCTGTGTTTGGCAGCTGGGTTTTTTAGCGCCATTTGCGTCGGAATTCGGGCAACTGAGATGGCTCCAGGTCACCTTTG
>CAYWVA010000626.1:0-1611 GCA_964461545.1 uncultured Rhizobiaceae bacterium
GGTGCAGCCGCAGCGCCTCCTCGATCTGGTCGCCGATGGTGTGCAGCGGCGACAGGGAGGTCATCGGCTCCTGAAAGATCATGGCCATGCGAGAGCCGCGCAGCGCCCGCATCTCGGGGCCGTCCGACGACAGACCGGCGATGTCCTGGGTCAGTCCGGGACGATCGGGGTCGCTGAACAGCGCCCGGCCGCCGGACACGCTGCCGACCTTGGGCAGGATGCCCATGATCGACTGAGCGATGACCGACTTGCCCGAGCCCGATTCGCCGACCAGGGCGACGATCGAGCCCGGTTTGACCCGAAAGCTCACGCCCCGAACCACTTCGATCGGTCCTGATTGCAGCTCGAACTGGATACGCAGGTCCTCGACGCGCAGCAGCTCAGCAGGAGAGTGAATCATGGAATGCCGAATATCTCCCGTTGCTCCCCAGCTGGCATGGGCGGAGGTCGGTTCCCCAGAATTGGCTGGCCGGCCCCGCCGACCAGTGGTGTAGGTAGCATCGGCGCTTGCCCATTGTCGAGCCAAGTCTTGAGGCCTAACGTCGCGACCGGTAACTTCATGGCAAGCCATTGCCGATGGCATCGGGCTTTTGCCGATTCGCCGGAGTGCCCCGACGATCCGCTTCGGTAGGCAGTGCCAAAGGGCGCATGAAGATCGCTTTTTACGCTCCCATGAAGCCTCCCGATCACCCGGTGCCCTCCGGCGACCGGCAGATGGCCCGGCTCATCGTGCGCGCGCTGGAGCTTGCCGGGTTCAAGGTCGAGCACGCCTCGCGGTTTCGCAGCTATGGCTCTGCGCCAGCCGGGCCGAAGCTCGTGGAGGCCGCAGGGCGCGAACGCGAACGGGTGCTTGCGGCGTGGAACGCCGTGGACGAGGCGGAGCGGCCGCGGCTGTGGTTCACCTATCATGTTTATTACAAGGCACCTGATTTCATCGGCCCGCACATCGCCAGCCACTTTGCCATTCCCTATGTGACGGCGGAAGCCTCCTACGCCGGCAAGCGCGACAGCGATGAATGGGCAGGTATGCAAAGCGCCGTCAAGACAGCCGTTCGCGCTGCGGCGCTCAACATCTGCTTCACCCCTGAAGACCGGCAGGGCCTTGCCCACCTCGTCGGGCCGGCGCAGCTGCGCGACCTGGCACCGTTCATCGATCCTGCGCCGTTTGTCGGATCGCATTTGCCCAAGGAGGCAAAAGGCCCGGCTCGGCTGGTGAGCGTTGCGATGATGCGCGGCGGCGTCAAGCTTGCAAGCTATGAGATGCTGGCGCGCGCCCTGGAGCATATCGTCGATGAGCCGTGGACACTCATCGTCATTGGCGACGGGCCGCACAGGTCAAGTGTCGAGACGGCCTTCGCAAGGCTGCCCGGCCATCGCGTCCATTGGGCCGGTGAACTGGCCCCAGCGGCGGTCGCCGAGCATCTTGCCGCAGCCGACATGTTCGTCTGGCCGGGCACTGGCGAGGCCTATGGCATGGCTTTTCTCGAGGCCCAGGCGGCAGGCTTGCCCGTCGTCGCCCAGGCGACGGCCGGGGTGCCCTCAGTGGTGCGGCACGGCGTCACAGGGCTGCTTACACCGCCCGCCGACGCCTCCGCCTACGCCGCCGCGATT
>CAYWVA010000627.1:0-1607 GCA_964461545.1 uncultured Rhizobiaceae bacterium
CCCGGGCCCGGTCGCGCTGGTGGGGCGGCAGCCGGTCGGCCAGAATGGCGATGAAGACCAGATTGTCGATGCCAAGCACGATTTCCAGCACGATCAGTGTGAGAAGACCGGCAATGATCTGTGGGTCGAAGAGGAATTCCATGGAAGGTCAGTTCCGGCGTTGATGAGTTGAAAAGCAGGGGCTTCTTTGCCTGTCGGTCAGACCACGGCCACGATGCCACCCAACAAAACCGACGAATGCCGTGCAAGCACAGCCCAGTGCAGCGGGCCATCGTAGGCATCGGCGCTGCGCCAGACGCCGACTACAGCCACGACGATGTAGCCGACCGGCAACAGGAAAATGACAACCGCCAAGGCGACAGGCAGGCCCGCGGCCAGGACACCCAGTGCAACGCCCGTCGCACAGAGGTTGGCAAGCATCATGTAGAGGACGGCGAACTCCCAGAAAGCCTGAGCGAGAGGCAGCTGCCCCTTCCAAAGTGCATTCATGATCCGTCCGCCTTTGCAGAAACGTCACTTTGTGCAGTGGTCGCAGGTGGCGAGGGGACCGGCTCTGCTGGCCGTGGAGTTGGGGGTTCGGAGACAGGCTTGTCGCCTGGCCGCGCCTTGGTGGGAGGGGGAGTCCTATCCTCATTCCGAATGATAGCCTCGACATCTCGCCGCAGCGCATCGACCTCGCTGTCGCGCATCAGCACATCTACCTCCCTCCGGAATTCCTGCGCCATGCGACGTAGAAAGCGCAAGGCCCGTGCCGTTGTTCGAAGGGCATCCGGCAGCTCCTTAGGGCCGATAAGGATCAGCGCAACCACTGCGATCACCATCAGCTCCATGGAGGAGATGCCCATCATGGGAGGGCGCGCTCCTTGCTTGGTAGGGCCGAGTGTCGCCAGGCAGTCCACGGCAGGCGTAGACGGTCGGAAATTCGGTAGCCCGCCGGCATTTGGTAGACTGGTTCCCTCATCCGATATCCTTTGCGGCTGACGAGATCGCTGAGATACCCGCGCCGTTGGCCGCCAGCGCCCGACGCCGGGCTCGCCAGTCGCCGAGGAAGAGCAGGATCGGCGCTGCGATGAAGATCGACGAACTCGTGGCCACGACGACACCGAAGATCATCGGCACGGCGAAGCTGGCAACGGCAGGGCCGCCCCAAATGGCCATCGGCAGCAGGGCGAGGAAGGTGGTCAACGAGGTGAAGATGCAGCGCGCCAGCACCTCATTGATGCTTTTGTCGATCACTTGCCGCAGCGGCATGGACTTGTAGAGGCGCAGGTTCTCGCGCATGCGGTCGTAGACCACCACCTTGTCGTTCACCGAATAGCCGATGATGGTCAGAAGCGCTGCAATGGCGGTGAGGTTGAAGTCGAGGCCGGTCAGGGCGAAGAAGCCGACCATCTTCGTCGTATCAAGCGCCAGCGTGGCGATCGCGCCGACGGCGAAGTGCCACTCGAAGCGGAACCAGATGTAGCCGAGCATGGCGAGGCTGGCGAGCGCCACGGCGAGAAGTCCGGCCCTCGCAAGCTCGCCGCTGATCTTCGGTCCGACCACGTCTGTTCGTTCGATGCTGGCGCCGGGCGCGGCCTCCGCTACCGCCTGGCGCAGGGTCTGCA
>CAYWVA010000628.1:0-1606 GCA_964461545.1 uncultured Rhizobiaceae bacterium
GCCGTGGTCCCGGCGCGGCCGTGGCTGCACGTACTGCGCGGCCTGCTGATCATCGTTGCCTCGTTCAGCTTTCTAGGCGCGGTCAGCGGCATGCCGCTCGCCGATACCCTGGCGATCGTGTTTGTCTATCCGTTCATCGTCACGGCCCTGGCGCCGTTGGTGCTCGGCGAAAGGGTCGGGCTTTCCATCTGGATCGCCGTGCTTACCGGGTTTGTGGGCGTGCTGGTGGTGGTGCGGCCCGGTTTCACGGAAGTTGACGGCTACGTTCTGCTTGCACTGATGACCGGGGCAAGCTTTGCCCTGGTGCTCCTCGTCACGCGAAAGCTCGCGGTGGCATCGCCACCGACCGTAACGGCAACCTGGACGGCAACCCTCGGGCTGGTGATCGTCGGGCTTTCGCTGCCCTTCATCTGGGTCACACCCACTCTCGAACAACTGATTGTGTTGGCTGTCATGAGCGCCTTTGCGGCGGCGAGCCAGCTTTTGACCATGCACGCCTTCAGCAAGGCAGACGCCGCGGTGCTGGCGCCGTTCGGGTACTCGGAAATCGTTACTGCAACGGCAGTTGGCTTTGTCATGTTCGGCGACTTCCCAACTCCGGTGACCTGGCTGGGGATCGTAGTGATCATCGCCAGCGGCATTTACATCGCCATTGCCGGGCGGCCGATCAGGCTGCCGCTGCTGAGCCGCTCGCGCACGCCGGGCTCATGAGCGCCAACCGCCTCTGCGGCAACGGCCTAGTCCCTCGGTTCAACTTCCTGCCTAGGCCATCACTCCGAATATCCATGTCCAGCCCATTGGCGGTAAGACGAACAAGTCCCATCGCGGCCAACGAAGGTTACCCTAGACATGGCACATGAAGCAGACCAGCCGACGATCCCCAGACTGGAAAAGATCGCCCGCGATCTGGCAGCCGTCCTTTCGCCCGAGGGGGAGGCCGATTGGCGGCGCTTCGTCGTGATGGCCGAGGAAGTCGGCACAAGGCTCTATCAGCAACTGGCTCAATTCGACGCGACTCCCGCGCGCCAGGGCCCGTCGATTGGCCCGCAGGCCGCCGAGCTTCATCGGCCCTCTCACCAGGACCGGCCGAGTCATGCCGGGGCCGTCGCCAAGGCGCGGCCAAGGCTGTCGGCGGCAGCCTGAATACCGCCCTCGCCATGGGCGATGCCCAGCGCCACGAGTGCCACCTCGATGCTGCCGAGAGTGCCCAGCACCATCGGCGCGTTGACATGGCCCATGTGGGCAATCCGGAAGGCCTTCTGGTCGAGGCCGCCGATGCCAATGCCCAAGGTCACCCCGCAGGTCTCGCGGCAGAAGTCGATGATAGACTTGGGCGTATAGCCGCTACATAGCACGGTGGTAACGGCTGAAGCCCGCTCCTCGGGCTTGACGATATTGAAATCGAGCGCGCCGCCCTGGCGCCAGGTATCGAGCGCTGCATGAACCGCCCCGGCGAGCAGACGGTGGCGCTCGATCACCTTGTCAAGCCCCTCGGCAAGCAGCAGATCGAGAGCCTGACGCAGGCCGAACATCAGGTGTTCGGGCGGCGTGCCGCAATACTTCATGTAGTGCTCTTCGCCGTCGCGAAAGGTCCAGTCCCAGTAGC
>CAYWVA010000629.1:0-1604 GCA_964461545.1 uncultured Rhizobiaceae bacterium
TGCCTCTTGGCAGTTGCCGCCTTCTATGATCGGCCTGCTTTGCCAGACATGCTTACCGCTGGACTGCCGCTGCCCGGCGGACGGCTAACGCCGATGCTGCTGATCCGCGCGGCCGAGCGCATTGGCTATACGGCCCGGCTGGTGCAGCGGTCGTTGAAGCGCCTCAATCCGCTCACCCTTCCGGCCGTCCTGCTACTCCATGACGGCGATGCCTGCCTGGTCATGAAGCTCGTTCCGGGCTCGCAGGCCGAAATCTACCATCCCTCGATCGACAGTCGCACCACTGTAGAGTGGAAGGATCTTGAAGCGGCATACACTGGAAGAGCCATCTTGGTGAAGCCGCGCGTCGATCTAGGCCAGGCGGAGGCTCAGCACGCCGACGCCGCATCCGGCCACTGGTTCTGGGGCGTAATTCGCATTCTGTGGCCCACCTATCTGCAGGTCATCATGGCTGCGGCGCTGGTGAATGTGCTGGCGCTGGCGGCGCCGCTGTTCATCATGAACGTCTACGACCGGGTACTGCCGAACAAGGCATTGCCGACCCTGTGGGTGCTGGTGGCGGGCATGGCCCTCGCCATTTCGTTCGACTTCCTGCTGCGGTCGCTGCGGGGATGGATGATAGATGCCGCCGGCCGAAGGGCCGACGTGCTGTTGGCCAGCCGTATCTTCGAACACGTGATGAGCATCAAGCTCAATATGCGGCCTGCCACCACCGGCAGCTTTGCCAACCAGCTCAGGGAATTCGAGGCGGTGCGCGAGTTCTTCACTTCCGGGACGCTTGCCACCATCACCGACGTGGCCTTCTTCGGGCTGTTCTTCCTGGTCATCTACATCATCGCGGGACCGTTGGCCTATATTCCAGCCGTCGGGGCAGCCATTGTCATCACCGTCGGGCTGATCGTGCAGTGGCCGCTGCGTCGCGCCGCTCACGAAAGCCAGATCGAATCGGCGCGGCGCCACTCGCTGCTGGTCGAGGCGATCGGCGGCCTCGAGACCGTGAAGTCGCTTTGCGCCGAAGGCCAGATGCAGCGTCAGTGGGAGGCCTTGGTCGGCCGGACATCGCGGACGCAGGAGAAGGTGCGGCGGCTGGCCTCCCTGGTCCAGCACTTGACTCTCACCGTCCAGCAGCTGGTCACCATCGGCATCGTGGTCGGCGGCACCTATTTGTTCGATTGGGGTGAGATCACGATGGGCGGCATCATCGCCGCGGTGATCCTGGGCGGCCGATGCGTGGCGCCATTCGGGCAGTTCTCCTCCGTGCTGGCCCGTTCCCAACACTCCTTCGAAGCCCTGGCCAACCTCAACAGGATCATGGCGATGCAGAGCGAACGGCCGATTGGAAAGCCGTTCCTGGCGCAGCCGATAACCCGCGGCCGGATCGAGTTCCAGTCCGTCGTGTTCAGCTACCCGGAAGCTGCCAATCCGACCATCAACGGATTGAACCTGCTGATAGAGCCTGGCGAGAAGGTCGGCATCATCGGCAAGATCGGCTCCGGCAAGACGACGCTGGGGCGGCTGGTGAGCGGCCTTTATGACGTCAGCCAAGGCTCGCTGCTGATCGACGGGATCGATATCCGCCAGTTCCATCCCCATGAAGTGCGCCG
>CAYWVA010000630.1:0-1602 GCA_964461545.1 uncultured Rhizobiaceae bacterium
CGTCGCGGAAGATGACGTTGCGGTGCAGGTTGTTGCCGCCGGTGTTCGAGGTCCACTCGTAGCCGATGAAGGCGGTGAAGCGCCCGGGCTCGTTGGCCGCCTCCGCCGCTGCGATGGTCTCGCGCCAGGTGGAGCGAAACGCCGCCGTGCCGGGCTCGGAGAGCAGGGCGGGCGGGAACGTGCCCTGGGAAAAACTGACGATCATCTCGATCGCGGCATCGGGGCCCTGGCCCGACTGGATCATCTGGTACCAGCGCCGCCCGGTCTCATCGGCCAGGACTTGCGGATCGCCCGCCAGCAGCTTCGGGAAGAAGCCCATGTTGTCGGAGTGGTCCGCCACCACGAGGAAGTCGAGCGGGCGGGACAGCCTGACCTGCTGACCGCTGGAGGCCGTGATCTCCTCGCCCCGGGCGAGGCGATAGGCATCCGGAGGATTGAGGCGCGCCCCGAAGGCGCCGGCGTCGAACGACACCGCGGTGTGGAGATGGGTGTCGCCGAAAAACGGGCGCGAGGGGAAGTTGCGGCCGGCGTAAGGCGAGTAAGCCGGCGCGCGCGCTCCCGTCTCGGCGGCGCGCTGATCGAAGGTGCCGGCATCGGTGTGCACCGCCTCCTGGGCCACCGCCGGCACGGTCAAGGCGGTTGTGGCCAGGGCCCACGTGAGCGAGCGGGCAAGTGTCAGCCAGGTCATCGTTAGCCTTCCTTTCACGGCTGCGAGGCCATCGCGTGTCTCGACAGGAAGATCTCGCGCATGCGCTGGCCGCCTATGTCCCGGTACACGACGGAGAAGGTGTTGTAGGCCAGGAACGAGAGACCGACGGCGATCGTGGTCGCCACAACATTGGGCAAGTCGGAGTGCTGGAAGATGTTGGCCAGTGCCGGCATCAGGCCGCCTTGCTCCGCCCGCGATTCGAACGCCTTCTCGATCACCAGGACGAAAAGGACGGCAAACGTGTAGACCGCCGAGCGGGTTGCGACCTCAAGCGCGCCCGGCCAGCCGCTCAGCCACCGGGCAATGGGGACGTGATCGAGAATGATCATGACCTTTGCCGTGACCAGCGCGGCGATGAGTGCCATCGAGATGCCGCTGAACTCGATGCCGTATTCCACCAGCCACAATTGCTTCATGAGCAGGATCGCGATGAAGCAGGCGGCGAAGTAGAGGGTGACGGTTGCCACCGCCTTCCCCTCTTCGACCAGCCAGTGGAGGACTTTCATGTCGCGCATCCTCTACCCGAAGGCTGCGACCCGCTCGATCAGCCAGAACGCGGCCAGGGAACCGATGGCGTAGGCCGGCGCCGCCTCGAGCCAGCGCGGTCTCGCGACACTCACCTGCCGCCCGAGCCACAAGAGCGCGAGCACGCCGGCGACGAACAGCAACTGCCCCGCCTCGACGCCCAGGTTGAAGACGAACAGCGCCAGCGGGATGTCGGTCTCGGGCAGGCCCACTTCCGCCAGCGCCCCCGCGAAGCCGAAGCCGTGCAGGAGCCCGAAGCTGAAGGCGACCAGCCATGGATAGCGGGCGGTGAGCCCCACGTCGCCTCGGCGCAGCCGCGCCAGCTCGCTCGCCAGGAACACGATGCTCAGCGCGATCACCGCTTCGAC
>CAYWVA010000631.1:0-1596 GCA_964461545.1 uncultured Rhizobiaceae bacterium
GGACTTCGGCTCTACTGGGAGATCAGGCCGAGCATGCGCCAGCGCGGCAGGCGGCTGGCTCGAAACCCGCCGGCGAGCTTGGCCAGGGCAGCGGCGTCGTCGTCGGGCAGATCGGTTTTTTCGTCGCGACGCAGCTTGAGGCCGGCCACCTTGAAGCGCGCGAGCGCCGTGGTGGCCAGCGCTTCGTTGCTGGTGTCCGGGTCGGCGAGCACCAGCGGGGCAAACAGGCGGTCCAGCCGGTCGGCGGCGATCGCCGAGCCGATGACCGGAGAGGCCAGGCAGCGATGGGTGTCGGCAGTTTCGGCGGCCTCCAGGACACGGTGGTTGAGCCGGTGGGCGGGGCCGTGATCGACGCCCGCATGATCGGCGCGCGCCGGATGGACCAGCCCGTGATAGATCAGGATATCGAGCAGCAAGAAGATGTCGCCCGAGGTGCCGCCGCCTGATTCGGCCGCCGCGGTGAGCTCAGCACCGGTGCGGGCGCCTTCGTCGAGCGCCGCCATCACCTGCTTGAGCATCTCCGGCTTGGGCGTCGCATCGCCCGCCGGAACCTTGAATTTTTCAGGAATCTCCGTGCCGCTATGGGGGCGCACGAAGGCCATGCGCGCCAGCCGCTCGGTCTGTTCGCGCTGTGACAGGCGCTGCGGGCCCTTGATGTAGACGTCGCGCCGGAAAAACTTGTTGACGACATAGTCCTTGAGGAGCTCGCGCATCGGCTCGTCGGGCGCCGCGGTCACCGCCTCCTGGTGGACCTGGGGCACGGCGAGCGCGATTCGGTTCTCCGCCACATTGGCCGAGCCGACATAGGAGAGCTTGGCCTCGGCCAGCATGGCCATCGCCTCGGTGACGTACAGCGGCTGCCAGCCGGCGTTGAGGAACTCATGGGCAAGATAGTGCTTGTCCTGCTTCTCCATGTCGGCGATTCGGTTCTTCAGCGTCGGGTTCTGGCTGACGAAGGCGCTCGACTTGTCGGCCAGGCCGCGCAACAGGGTGTAACCCTTGTCGAAGCGGGCCAGGCTGTCGCCCGTCGAACGGCTGGCGACCTCCTGCAGCAGGCGCTGCACCGGACCGACGGCGGCCCACCCGGGCATAGTGTTGTAGCTGACATAGAAAATGCCGCCGGCCACCAGCTTGGCGCGGACGAAATCGTGGATCTGCGCCCGCACTTCCGGCAGCACCCAGGAATATACGCCGTGCATGGCGACGACGTCGAAGGTGCCGAGCCCGGGATCGGACGACCCCGCCGCCTCGCCGAAGTTCATCTCGTGGAAGGTCACGTTGTCGACGCCGGTGTCGGCGGCGTAGCTGCGCGCCTCGGCAACGTGGGTAGGATTGAAGTCGATGCCGACGAATTGCGAATCGGGATTGGCCGCCGCCAGGAGAACCGTCGCATAGCCGCGCCCGCAGCCCAGCTCGCAATAGCGGATCGGCCGCTGCGGCAGGCCGGCGACGCCATTGGCCACGCACACATAGTCAAGTAGCGTGGGGGCCAGCTCGCGATAGAAGCCCACCGTGTAGGCCACGTCCGTCGAGTAGCCGGCTGACCAACTTACTGCCATGAAGTTCTCCCGTAGTGTTGAATATCGGCCGCAGGTG
>CAYWVA010000632.1:0-1595 GCA_964461545.1 uncultured Rhizobiaceae bacterium
TGGCCCTGCCACTGTTCTTCGGGGCAACCCTGCACCAGCTCCTGGGCAATCGGCCAGCCGTGGTGACGCACGTCGACGAGCTGGTCCAGCTCGCCACCGCCGAAGGGTTTCGCTTCTGGCAGGCGGGCGCCCTGGTCCTGCAGGGATGGGCCATGGCGAGCGGAGGAGAGGTGGCGGCGGGGATGCGCCAGATCCATGAGGGCATCGCCGATTGGACCGGTACCGGTGCCGAGTACCTGCTCCCGTATTTTCTGTCGCTGCTGGCCGACGCTGCGGCGGGAGACGGCGACTGCGAACAAGCGCTCGCGCTGCTGACCGACGCGCTGGCGCGGGTCGATCAGACCGAGGAACGGTGGCTGGAAGCCGAGCTCCACCGCCGCCAGGGCGAACTCCTGCTCCAAAAAGCGGATCCGGACCGGCAGACGGCTGAGAGCTGCTTTCGCACCGCCGTGGAGGTGGCGCAAGGCCAATCGGCGCGCTTTTGGGAGATGCGCGCCACCCTGGCGCTCTGCGCCCTGCTCGCCGGCGAAGGACGGCGCGAGGAGGCCAGCGGCTTGCTGGCGCCGCTGTACGCCTCCTGCACCGAAGGCCTCGCCACGCCGGACCTCGTCAGCGCGGCTGCGATGCTGCGCGAACTCGGTCCGCCCGGCTCGGTGGCGGCGAGGTGAACCTTCAGTTCCAGATATGCAGCCCAGACTTCCAGCTGCCGTCCGGCTGCCGCTCCAGAACGTTGACCAGCGAGCCGCCGTAGGACTGCTGCGATCCGTCCTTGCCTCGCCCGAGGGCCGTCCATTTGCCGGCGAGCCAGGTGGCGTCGCCGTGCCTTTGCACCTCGACGATCTCGATCGTATGCTGGCCGAACCCCGCTCCGATGACAGACGCCCAGAAGTCTTTGATCTGCTGCGTCCCGGAGATGACGTCGTGGGTCGGTGGTAGAATCACCGCGTCGTCTTTGTAGCACGCCGCGACAGCGGCGGCATCGCCCCGATTGAACGCCTCGTTCCACCTCTCATTGCTCGATGTGACGACTTGGCGGATGTCTTCGCTCGTCATGTCCCCTCGCAATGTCGTTGGCGCCCGCTGAGCGGGCGGTCGGTTCAGTTAGACGAGCGTATCGGTCATGGCGCGCCGCCGCAACTCGCAAGGGATGCAAGATCGAAGCACGGCGGAGGTGCCGGCCGGGGAGGGGTCGCGCCCCTTGGAAAGGGCGGCGTCTGCGCCTAGTCTGCGGCGGCTTCGCGGCACCCAAGGGAGGAGAGGCTATGAGCATCAAGCGGCTGCACGTCGGTCAGCGGATGAGCCAGGTCGTGATCCACGACGGGATCGTCTATCTGGCGGGGCAGGTGGCACAGAACGCCCCCGGCCGGTCGGTCGCCGAGCAGACCAAGGACATTCTGGAGAGCATCGACGAGTTCCTGAAGCAGGCGGGCACGGACAAGTCGAGGTTGCTCACGGCGCAGATCTGGCTCGCCGACATCTCGACCTTCGACGAGATGAACCAGGTCTGGGACGCCTGGATCTCGCCCGACAATGCGCCGACCCGAGCCTGTGTGGAGTCGAAGCTCGCTTTTCCCAAGTTCACCGTCGAGATCATG
>CAYWVA010000633.1:0-1595 GCA_964461545.1 uncultured Rhizobiaceae bacterium
TCGGACCTGCGCGGCATGAAGACGTCCGCTGTCCAGGTTGCCGGCGACTGGGTGATCAACGGCGTGAAGCACTTCATCAGCCATGCCGACGTCGCCGACTTCGTCATCCTGTTTGCCGCCACCGGCGAAGAAGACACGCCCCGGGGCAGAAAGAAACTCATCACCGCCTTTCTCGTCGACAAGGGCACCCCCGGCTTTACGGTGCGCGACGGTTACCGCAACGTCTCGCACCGCGGCTATTCGAACGCCATCCTCGAGTTCGACAGCTGCCGCCTGCCCGCCTCCCAGGTGCTGGGCGAGGTGCACAAGGGCTTCGAGGTCGCCAACACCTGGCTCGGCGCCACCCGCCTGCAGGTCGCCGCCACTTGCCTCGGCCGGGCCGAGCGGGCCCTCCACCACGCGCTTTCGTGGGCCGCCGAGCGCCAGCAGTTCGGCCAGAAGATCGGCAAGTTCCAGGGGGTGTCGTTCAAGCTCGCCGACATGGCCATGGAACTCAAGGCAGCCGAGCTTTTGACGCTCGAAGCGGCCTGGAAGTACGACCAGGGCACGGTCACCGACGAGGACATGGCGATGGCCAAGCTCAAGGCCACTGAAATGCTTGCCATGGTCGCCGATGAAGCGATCCAGATCCACGGCGGCATGGGGCTGATGGAGGATTTGCCGCTTGAGCGCATCTGGCGCGATGCCCGCGTTGAGCGCATCTGGGAGGGCACCAGCGAGATCCAGCGCCACATTATCTCGCGCGCCCTGCTCCGCCCCCTCGGCGGCTGAACTGCCTCTGCTCAGATGACCGGCCGCACCCCGCTTGCCCGCCTGATCGCCCCGCGCTCGATCGCCTTCATCGGCGGCTGGGAGGCCGAGACGGCGATCCGGGTGACGCGCCAGCTCGGCTTTGCCGGCGCCATCTACGCCGTCAATCCGCAGCGCCAGACGCTTGCCGGCATCCCTTGCATTGCCTCGATCGCCGAGCTGCCTGAGGCCCCCGACGCCGCCTTCATCGCGGTGAAGCGCGAGCCGGCCATCGAGATGGTGGCCGAGCTTGCGCGCCGCGGCACGGGCGGCGCCGTCGTCTACGCCTCAGGCTTTGCCGAGCATGGTCCCCACGGCAAGGGGCTGCAGGACGAGCTCATTGCCGCGGCGGGCGCCATGGCGATCATGGGGCCCAACTGCTACGGCTACATCAATGCCCTCGATTGCGTCTCGCCATGGCCTGACGAACATGGCTTGGCCCCCTGCCATCGCGGCGTGGTGATCGCCACCCAGTCCGGCAACATGGCGGTGAACTTCGCCATGATGCGCCGGGCGCTTCCGGTCGCCGGCATCTATACGCTCGGCAACCAGGCCGGCATCGACATGGCAGCGCTGCTGGACGGGCTCGTGGACGACCAGCGGGTAAGCGCCGTCGGCCTGCACATCGAGGGCCTCAAGGACGTGCCCGCCTTTGCCGCGGCCGCCGCCAAGGCGTTTGCGGCACGCAAACCCGTGGTGGTGCTCAAGACCGGCCGCTCCGAACAGGGTGCCAAGGTGGCTTTAAGCCACACCAGTTCACTCGCCGGCACCGACGAACTCTACGATGCCTTGTTCGAGCGCTACGC
>CAYWVA010000634.1:0-1588 GCA_964461545.1 uncultured Rhizobiaceae bacterium
GTGCCGCGGTGGCGGGCATCGTTCAGGAAGTAGGCGAAGCTGAGCGACCCGGCGGCGAAATAAACGACGTTCAGCGCCAGCGCCCGCCACATGTAGCGCGGCTCGACCGCGCCCTCGAGCAACAGCGCCCGCATGCCCTCAAAGACATGGGTGGGGGCCAGCGACACCGACACGTACTGCAGCCAAACCGGCAGGGTGTCGAGCGGATAATAGACGCAGGCCAGCGGCAGCATGATGAACATGAGGCTCCAGGCGATGTTTTCCGCCCCCAGCCCGAAGCGTAAAAGGATGCCGGAGACAAAGAGCCCAAAAGCCCAGCTGGTCAGCACCAGGTTGAGGAAGAAGGCGACCAGCCACAGCCCCATGGAGTAGACGTTGAAGCCGAAGAACCACATGGCCAGCAGGGTCACCGGGAAGAGGCCGATCGACACCCGGATGACGCTCATGCAGATCAGCGCGATGATGAACTCGAACGGCCTCAGCGGGCTGGCCAGAAGGTGGCCGAGATTGCGCGAGTAGATCTCCTCCAGAAATGACACCGCAAAGCCGAGCTGGGCGCGAAACAGGATGTCCCACAGCAGCACGGCGCCGATGAACAGCCCGGCGGCCTGGGCAAAGTAGCTCGATTCCCGGGCGAGGAAGACCTGCAGGAAGCCCCACATGGTGAGTTGCACGGTCGGCCAGTAGATGAGGTCGAACAGGCGCGGCCACGAGGCGCGGAACAGATAGAGATGCCTGAGCAGCATCGCCCAGATGCGGCGCAACGACAAAATGTGCGCGGGTGTGACGGCGGCCCTCATCGCGCCTAACTCCGCGCCGCCTGTGCTGCCGAGGTGCCGCGAGCGATGTCGAGAAACACCTCTTCCATGGTCTGCCGGCCATAGCGGCTGATCAGTTCGCGAGGGCGCCCCTCATCGACAATGCGACCCTCCTTCATCATCAGCACGTGGTCGCACATGCGCTCGACCTCGAGCATGTTGTGCGAGGCGAGCAGCAGCGAGGCGCCGGTCTCGCGGCAGTAGCGCACCAGACGGTTCCTCACCCACTCGGCGGTGTCGGGATCGAGCGAGGCTGTCGGCTCGTCGAGAAGCAGCACCTGGGGCGCGTTGATCAAGGCCTTGGCAAGGCTGACCCGCGTCTTCTGGCCCGACGACAGCTTGCCGGTCGGACGATCGAGAAGCTCGCCCAGCTCGAGGTCGTGGGCCAGCACGGCGATGCGCTCGGCGAGGTCGGCGACGCCGTAGAGATGGCCATAGACGGTGAGGTTCTGGCGCACCGTGATCCTCAGCGGCATGTCGACATAGGGGCTTTCGAAGTTCATCAGCGGCTGGACCTTGGTGCGCTCGGCAAAGGCGTCGATGCCGAGGATGCGGACCGACCCGCCGGTCGCCCGCACGAGACCGAGCAAAATGGCGATGGTCGTGGTCTTGCCCGCCCCGTTTCCGCCGAGCAGCCCCACGATCGCCCCGATCGGGACGCCAAAGCTCACCGAGTCGACGGCGGTGATCGTGCCATAGGTCTTGCGCAGGTCCTCAACCTCGATGGACAATCGGCTCAGCGGCGATTTTGCAAGGCTGCGCATGGGAGA
>CAYWVA010000635.1:0-1582 GCA_964461545.1 uncultured Rhizobiaceae bacterium
CGCCAGTTGGGCGAGGCGAAGAACTGCCTGGTCTCCCGCACGATGAGGCGGGACAGGAGCAAAAGGCCGACGAGGTTCGGCAACGCCATCAGGCCGTTCATGATGTCGGCAAAGGTCCAGACCACTTCCAGCTCCTGCACGGCACCGACGAACACGGCGGCCACGAAGGCGAACCGGTATGGGGTTACCGCCGCGCGGCCGAACAGCCGATCCATATTGCGCTCACCGTAGTACGCCCACCCCAGCAGGGTCGAAAACGCGAAGGAGGCCACGCTCAGGGTTACGATGATCCCGCCCCACTGGCCGGGGAGGCCGTTTTCGAACGCCATCCGCGTGAGCAGAGCCCCGGTCTCGCCTGAGGTCCAGACGCCGGTGACGATAATCGCCAGCCCGGTGAAAGAGACGACCACCAGGGTGTCGATGAACGTTTGGGTCATCGAGACCAACGCCTGGCGCACCGGGTCGCTCGTCTGGGCGGCAGCGGCGGCGATGCCGCCCGTGCCCAGGCCGGACTCGTTGGAAAAGATGCCGCGGGCGACGCCATAGCGAATCGCAGCGGCGAGCCCAGCGCCGGCGAACCCGCCGGTGGCGGCCGTGCCCGTAAAAGCGTCGGTGAACACCAGCGCGAGTGCGCCGGGCAGCGCGTCGATGTTGGCTGCGATGACCCAGGTGGCGCCAAGGACATAGACAAGGATCATGAATGGCACAAACAACGCAGTGAATCTTCCGATCCACCGGATTCCTCCGAGGATTACGATCCCCGCGCCGACCGTGAGGATGAGACCGGTAATCCAGGAGGCGATGCCGAACTCGGCCTGGATCGAAGTCGCGACGGTGTTCGATTGGACCATGTTGCCGATGCCGAATGCCGCAATGGCCGCGGCGGTGGCAAAGAAGATCGCGAGGAAAGAGCCAAACGGGCCCCGGATTCCCTCGGACAGGTAGAACTGCGGCCCGCCGGACTGCTCGCCAGCCGCATCGACGCGGCGGAAGCGCACGCCGAGGAACGCCTCGGCGTATTTTGTCGCCATGCCGACTAGACCGGTGACCCATATCCACATCAGCGCGCCCGGTCCGCCGAGGAAAATCGCGGTGGCCACGCCGGCGATGTTGCCGACACCCACAGTCGCCGCCAAGGCGACCGAGAGGGCTTCATAGTGGGTGATGTCCCCGGCGTAGCCGATCTCCTTGCGCTTGACGAGCGCCAGCCACAGGGCGTGACAGAGCTTGTGGAACTGTAGGCCTCGCAGGACGATGGTCAGGTAAAGACCAGTGAGGAGCAGCAACGGGATGAGCAGCGTTGGGCCCCAGACAAAGCCGGATATCGAATCGAGCAGTTCTTTCATGTGTTGATCAGGGACCGGCTGCCGACGAAACTAGCAAGACCGCCGGGTTTCTGTGGGCAATATCCCATATTGAATTTTGTGTCAACGTTCGCGCAGAGCGGAGCGCTGCGCAGTTCAGCCAAGGCGCGGGTCGAATGCGGGGGTGCAGCCCCGGTCAAAATTCCGAATAACGGCTTGACTGTGCGGCGACCCATTGATAGCTTCGCCGTCCTCAGGATCTATGCGCTGCCTCCGGG
>CAYWVA010000636.1:0-1573 GCA_964461545.1 uncultured Rhizobiaceae bacterium
CAAGGTGGCGCTCGGCCGTCTCCTTCATCTTCTGCAGCACATAGGCCGAAATCTGAGACGGCGCATATTTCTTGGTGCGCGCCTCGACCCAGGCGTCGCCATTATCGGCGCGCACGATCTTGTACGGGACGAGCTGCTTGTCCTTTTCGACGGTGGGATCTTCATACCGCCGGCCGATCAGCCGCTTGATGGCGAAGATGGTGTTTTCCGGGTTGGTGACTGCCTGACGCTTGGCAGGCTGGCCGACCAAAATGTCGTCTTCGGTAAAGGCGACGATCGACGGTGTCGTACGCATACCCTCGGCATTCTCGATGACCCGGGGGGTCTTGCCTTCCATGACGGCGACACAGGAATTGGTCGTGCCGAGATCGATGCCGATGACTTTAGCCATGAATGCCCTCCATATGGCAGACCGCCGGTGGAGCCCGTCACGCGGCGCTCCATTGTCCCCGCAACCCAGGTGGGCGGTCTCCGGTTTAACCAAGATATTCCGCAGGATTATTGTCGTTGCTGACCCTGCGAGGTTCGAAAGGTTATATAGGGTGGCGGTTTTGAGCCATCAAGCAGCCGCTTCGAGGTAATTTTGGCCGGGCCGGCCGGAGGGCGTGCTGCGCAGGGCATCGGTTCGAGGCTGAAATGGACGACTTTCGGGTTCTCCCCGGCCAGATCGATGATACGGGACAGCGGGTGCTGCTTGATGAACTAAGGGCCGCCATCCGCCAGTCGCCGTTCTTCACCCCCGTCATGCCCCGCAGTGGGCGGCCGTTCTCGGTCGTGATGACCAATCTCGGCCCGTTGGGATGGGTGTCCGACCGGGCGGGCTATCGCTACCAGGCAACGCACCCCGAGACAGGCGAGCCATGGCCGCCGATGCCGGCGACCTTGCTGGTCGTGTGGCGCCAGGTGTCGAAGTATCATCTCGATCCGCAAGCCTGTCTGGTGAACTACTATCGCCCCGGCGCCAAAATGGGACTTCACCGCGACGAGGACGAGGAGGACTTTGCCGCGCCGGTGGTGTCGATCTCGCTTGGCGATACGGCAGTGTTCCGGATCGGCGGACCTGCGCGACGGGGGCCGACGCGGACGCTGAAGCTGGCTTCGGGCGATGTTGTGGTCATGGGAGGCGAGTCGCGCCTCTGCTATCACGGCATCGACCGGATCCTTCCCGGCACCTCGCACCTCCTGCCCGAGGGAGGGCGCATCAATCTCACCTTGCGGCGGGTGACCCGGGCGTGCTGAAGTGCCGCCCGACAGCGACAGTAGCACAATGCGAGACTAATCATGGCCGTCTATCCGCAAATCGCGGCGCTCAATGCCGACATGAGGGCGTGGCGGCGCAACCTCCATGCCCATCCTGAAACGGCGTTCCAGGAGCACCAGACCTCGCAGTTCGTGGCCGACAAACTGCAAAGCTTCGGCATCGAGGTGGTGCGCGGGCTCGCTGGCACCGGTGTGGTCGGCATGCTCAAAGGCCGGCACGAGGGCCAGCGCGGCATTGGGCTTCGCGCCGACATGGATGCGCTGGACGTCCATGAGCAGACCAACTTGCCCTACGCCTCCAAGGTGGCCGGCA
>CAYWVA010000637.1:0-1571 GCA_964461545.1 uncultured Rhizobiaceae bacterium
GGGTGAGCCTCGACACCCATCGCCACTGGCAGCGCGAACTCACCCGCCTGGCCGAAGCGACGCAGTGGCTCGGGCTTGCCATCCTGTTGCTGGTCCTGTGTTCAGCGGTGACGCTGGTCGTCCAGGTCACCCGGACGGCTCTGGAAGCCAACCGCGAAGCCGTCGAGGTGCTGTATTTGGTGGGGGCCAGGGACCGGTTCATTGCCAGCGCAGTCGGGCGCCGCTTCTTGGGCGCAGGCCTGACGGGCGGGTTTGCCGGGGCGGCCCTCGGCGTCGCCACGTTCGCAATGGTCACCTTCACCGGATACGCGGCGGCACCCGGCGGCCTGGGGGAGGCGAGCCGGAGCCTGGTCTTCGGGCCCCCGGGAGAGACGATGCAGGCCTACGTGCTGTTCCTTCTCGTGCCCATCGCAGCCTCGCTGGTATGCCTCACGACCGCCCGGCTGGCGGTGCTGAAAATCCTCAGACAGGCATTTTAGAAAGCCCTTGATCGTCCTCCGCTCGCTGGTCTTCAACACCGTCTTCTACCTTAACCTGGTCGCCTTCCTGGTGCTTGGAATGTGGTTCTTCATCACCCCGCGGGCGTGGTCGATGGCCGCACTCAAGGTGTGGTCACGAGTCTCGCAATGGTGGCTTGAGGCCATCGCCGGCACGACGCTGGAGGTTCGCGGGCGCCAACACTTGCCGACGGGCGCCGCACTGGTTGCCGGCAAGCACCAGTCGATGTGGGAGACGTTTGCGCTGTTCCCGCTGTTCGATGATCCCGCCATGGTGCTGAAGCGCGAGCTCATGTGGATCCCGCTGTTCGGCTGGTTCGCCTACAAGTTCGGCCTGATCCCGGTCGACCGCACGGCGCGCGCCACGGCGCTGAAGTCCCTGGTGCGGCGAGCCGAAGCGGCGGTTCGCAATAATCGCCAGGTCATCGTCTTTCCCGAAGGCACCCGCCGGGCACCCGATGCGCCGCCCGATTACAAGTCGGGCGCCACGGCGCTCTATATGAAGCTCGGTGTCCCGTGCGTGCCGTTTGCGCTCAACTCCGGCCTCTACTGGCCGCGCCGGCGGTTCATCCGCCGGCCGGGGACCATCGTGGTGGAGTTCCTTCCCGTCATCCCGCCCGGCCTGTCGCGCCGCCAATTCGAGCGCCGCCTGGTGGAGTCGATCGAGCCGGCGACCGCCCGGCTCGTGGCCGAAGGGCGGCGACAAATCGAGGCGTCTCAGCAGCGGTGATCAAACGGCGACCATGGGCTTGCGTCATGCCAGCGCAGGCATCAAATCGAGCGGCTGGGCAGATAGAGAGCGCGACGACCGCACGAGGGCGCCGGCGGGGGTGGTGCGAGGGGCTGATTTAAGGATTTCAAAGAGCAATGGGCTTTCGCTCCGTGGGCCTGGCGCGCCCCGGAGGCATCGAGGGGTGGCGGGAGCGCCGGCGGGCGCTGCCGTAAAAATATGCGCCTCACCGGCGCTCCCGTCGCGGCGTCTGAAGGTCTCCATTCCACGCTTTCTCAGCCCCCATTGGGCGCTCCGGTCGTAGTGCCGGAGGGGTGGCGGAGGAGACCCCCGGGACGGGCGGG
>CAYWVA010000638.1:0-1568 GCA_964461545.1 uncultured Rhizobiaceae bacterium
TGTGTGGTTTGACCGCAGCCATCAGCGCACCGGCGGGCAACCGATGCTTTCAGCGGACAGTTCAACGTCGAAGGCGATTGCGCTGGGAGTGGCGCCGTCGCGCCTACCACGTTCCGAGCTGCCTGGTACTGGCAATCCGCTCGGCGGGTGGCCGAGTGGCGCCCTTGCCGAGGTGATCGACCGGCCGCTCTTCAATCCGACGCGACGCGGAACGCCTGCACCACTTCCCGCGAAGGCCGCCGACAAACCGCAGCCGGTTGACGCCGGTGCTAATGAGACCCTCGACATCACGCTCAATGGCCTTCTTATCGGCCAAAGCGGCCGGTTCGCCCTGCTGAGGAGACAAAGCACCGGCGCGGTGATCTGGGTCAGGGAGTCACAGAAATTCGATTCTCATACACTTGAACGAGTGGACCCGCTCGAGGCGGTACTGGTGGGTCCCAGCGGGCGTCACACGCTAAAGGTGTTTGAGCCCGTGCCGCCAACCGAGCGCTCGGCTGGTACGGCGAGCCAACCGGATAATGACGACGAGGTTGACCATGAGTACGACTAGATGTGAGCTTTCATTAGGTTGTCCGCCCGGCCCCGACGTGGCGATAGCGACCAGTTCCGGGATCTCCCCAGAGACATGACACAAAGCCCATCCTCGCGCCCGCCGGTGCGCGTCGCCATCGCCGGCCTCGGCGCCATCGGGCTGCAACTCGCCCACAGCCTGGATCGCGGACTCGCCGGTTATGCCCTCGCCGCCGCCTCGGCAAATGACAAGCTCAAGGCGGCGGAACGGCTGAGCCATCTGGCCGGACGGGTGCCGGTCGTTGCCATCAACGAGCTCGAGCCGCTGGCCGATCTGGTGATCGAGTGCGCTCCGGCACAGCTCCTTGCCGACATCATCGGCCCGTTTCTGCGGGCCGGCAAATCGGCAATGGTTCTCTCCTGCGGCGCTCTTCTGGGGCACACCGAGCTGGTGGATGCGGCACGCCAACATGGCGGTCAGATCATCGTGCCTTCCGGCGCGCTGCTCGGCCTCGATGCGGTGACGGCAGCGGCAGAAGGCGAGATCAGATCGGTGCGCATGATCACCAGAAAGCCGGTCAGGGGGCTGCTCGGCGCTCCCTATCTGCAGCAGCATGATATTCGAATTGATGATCTCACCGCGCCCAAGCAGGTATTTTCCGGCTCGGCGCGCGATGCCGCCGCGGGCTTTCCCGCCAATGTCAATGTGGCCGTGGCGTTGGCGCTCGCCGGCATCGGGCCGGACCGGACGATGATCGAAATCTGGGCCGACCCGTCCCTCACCCGCAACACCCATCGCATCGAGGTCGAGGCCGACAGTGCGAGCTTTGCAATGTCAATCGAGAACGTACCGTCGGAAAATCCCCGCACCGGGCGTATCACGGCTCTGTCGGCCATCGCCTGCCTGCGCAAGATGACGGCACCCATCCGCGTCGGAACGTGACGCGAGAGTTCACGGTCGAGCCGCTCGGCCGCTACAAGACTCGACTTTAGCGTCGCAAGAAGCGGGCCGGCGCAAGGCTGAGATAGAGCCGCACCGGCAACAGCGGCACCGC
>CAYWVA010000639.1:0-1566 GCA_964461545.1 uncultured Rhizobiaceae bacterium
TGAAACGGGCATACGATGATCATGCCCCTTTCTAGCGAAGCTGGGCGAAGCGCTTCAAGTAGCGCTCGCATACTTCGTTCGCCGGCCAGGGCTCGAGCCCGGCCAAAAGCGGGACCTCGAGGGCGAGATTGGGCACCCGGCCGAAGTATTTCGCAGCCTCCCCCTGGCTGAACCCGGCCAGACGGGTCGCCTCGAGGGAGGCGGCCGCCCGGTCGGCGCGCTTGATGAGGCGGGCCATGGCGTCGGGAACCGAGGCGGGCAGCCCGAAGCGCACATGAATGGCCGCCAGCAGCCGTTGCTCAAATGCCTTGTAGTCGAGGCCGACGGCTGCCTTGAACGGCGAAATGAGATCGCCGATGACATATTCGGGGGCGTCGTGGAGCAGGGCCGCCAGCCGCCACGGACGGTCGCAGTCCGGCGCCAGGCGCGACGCGATCTGCTCCACCAGCATCGAGTGCTGGGCGACCGAGAAGGCATGCGCGCCCTTGGTCTGGCCGTTCCACCGCGCCACCCGGGCAAGCCCATGGGCAATGTCCTCGATCTCGATGTCGAGCGGAGATGGATCGAGAAGGTCGAGGCGTCGGCCCGACAACATGCGCTGCCAGGCCCGAGTCACTGTCGGGCCCGGACCGGCGGCGCCAGGCGGGCGCCCAGGGTGCAGCAGGCCTCGTGGCGATGACAGCCGACCAGGTGGTCATTGACCATGCCGACAGCCTGCATGAAGGCGTAGACGATGGTTGGCCCGCAAAACCGGAAGCCCCGCGCCTTGAGGTCCTTCGATATCGTCTCGGCCAGTTCCGTGGAGGCCGGCACGTCCTCGCGCCGGGTGAAGCGGTTGACGATCGGCCGGCCGTCGAGGAAGCCCCAGAGATAGCCGGAAAAGCCTTGTTCGGCCTCAACCGCCAGATAGGCCTTGGCGCTGGACACCGCAGCCTCGATCTTGGCCCGGTTGCGCACGATGCCGGGATCAGCCATCAGCGTGGCGATCCTGGCGGCATCGAAGCGGGCAATGCTTTCAGGGTCGAAGCCTTCGAAAGCGCGGCGGAACCCATCGCGCTTGCGCAGGATGGTGATCCACGAAAGCCCGGCCTGGAAGCCGTCGAGCAGCAGCTTTTCGAACAGCGCCCGGCTGTCATGCTCCGGAACGCCCCATTCCTCGTCGTGATAGGCGACGTAAACGGGGTCAGTGCCGGGCCAACCGCAGCGGCACAGACCGTCGTCGTGGGTGATGAGGCACTGCTCCCAGCCGATCCCCATTTACTTTTCCTCGGTTCCCGGCACGGCGAACCGGGCCCATGCCGGCTTCTCCAGAACGATCGCCGTCTCGCCGGCATTGAGCGGCTCAGCCGCCTGCACCGCGACCTCGACTCGGTCCAGGCGCAGCAAGGCGAGGCCGCGGCCGTCATGGCTCGACAGTATCCTGCCCAGGCTGCGCCCCGCCGCGGCCACTTCAGTCCCAGGCGCACAGTGCGAGCCGTCAAAGCGCACCGGCACGATGCGGCTGCGGGCAGTGCCGCGATGCTCCATGCGCGACACCACTTCCTGGCCGACAAAGCAGCCCTTGGT
>CAYWVA010000640.1:0-1562 GCA_964461545.1 uncultured Rhizobiaceae bacterium
GTCATCTTGCCCTTGCCCGGCATCATCACGGCCTCGATGGTGAGCAGCTCGCCGCCCACCTCGGTCCAGGCAAGCCCTGTAACCACGCCGACCTGATCCTCCCGCTCGGCCTCGCCATAGCGGAACTTCGCCACCCCAAGCATCTCCTCCAGGGCGTCCCTGGTTATCTTGATCTTCTTCTTCTTCGTCGTCAGCAGGAGCTTCACCGCCTTGCGGGCAAGCTTGGACAGCTCGCGCTCAAGGTTGCGCACTCCGGCCTCGCGGGTATAGCGCCGGATCATCTCGAGCAGGGCGTCGTCGGCGACCTCGAACTCGGCCTGCTTCAGACCGTGGCTCTGCATCAGCTTGGGCAGCAGGTGCCGGCGGGCGATCTCCACCTTCTCGTCTTCGGTGTAGCCGGCGATGCGGATGATCTCCATGCGGTCCATGAGGGCCGGCGGAATGTTGAGGGTGTTGGCCGTGGTCACGAACATCACGTTCGACAGGTCGTACTCGACCTCCAGATAGTGGTCCATGAAGGTGGAGTTCTGCTCCGGATCCAGTACCTCCAGCAGTGCTGAGGACGGGTCGCCGCGGAAGTCCATGCCCATCTTGTCGATCTCGTCGAGCAGGAACAGCGGATTGACCTTCTTGGCCTTGCGCATGGACTGGACAACCTTGCCGGGCATCGAACCGATATAGGTGCGCCGGTGGCCCCGGATCTCGGCCTCGTCACGCACCCCGCCCAGCGACATGCGGACGAACTCGCGGCCGGTGGATCGGGCGATCGACTTGCCGAGCGACGTCTTGCCGACGCCGGGCGGGCCGACGAGGCACAGGATCGGTCCACGCAGCTTGTTGGTGCGGCTCTGGACTGCCAGATACTCGACAATGCGTTCCTTGACCTTCTCAAGCCCGTAGTGGTCGTCGTCGAGCACGCGTTCGGCAAATCCGAGGTCGGTCTTGATCTTGGTCTTGGTACCCCAGGGGATTCCCAGCAGCCAGTCGAGATAGTTGCGGACCACCGTGGCTTCCGCCGACATGGGGCTCATGTGCTTGAGCTTCTTGACCTCCGCCAGGGCCCGTTCGCGGGCCTCCTTGGACAGCCTGGTCTTGGCGATGCGCTGCTCGAGCTCGGCCACTTCATCGCGCTCCTCGCCGTCGCCGAGCTCCTTCTGGATGGCCTTCATCTGCTCGTTGAGGTAGTACTCGCGCTGGGTCTTTTCCATCTGGCGCTTGACCCGCGAGCGAATGCGTTTTTCGACCTGCAGAACCGAGATCTCTCCCTCCATGAGGGCATAGACCCGTTCCAGGCGCTCGTTGACGGGCAGGACCTCGAGCAGCTCCTGCTTCTCATTGATCTTGACGGCGATATGGGCTGCCACCGTATCGGCGAGCTTGGCGGGATCGTCGATCTGGGCGATGGTCGCCAGGGCCTCCTGAGGCACCTTCTTGTTGAGCTTCACATAGCTTTCGAACTGCGAAACCACGGTGCGCGCGAGCGCGTCGGTCTCGCCGGGGTCGCCGATGTCGGCAGCGGCAACCTCGGCGGTCGCCTCGATGAACTCGCGCCGATCGGAGAA
>CAYWVA010000641.1:0-1558 GCA_964461545.1 uncultured Rhizobiaceae bacterium
GTCGGCGCCAAGGGCTCGGGCACCGCGGGCGGCGATCCGGACAACTGGCGCGAGATGGTGCTGACGAATGTTCTCGGCTGCGTGCTCACCGTCAAGGTCTGCCTGGGCGAGGTCAAGAAGAACCAGGGCCATGTTCTGCTGACCGGCTCGCGGGCCGGGCGGCTGCCGATCAAGGGTTCTATCTATGGCGCCACCAAGTGGGCGGTGACCGGCTACGGCTATAATCTGCGCGAGGAACTCGTCGGCACCGGCGTCCGAGTGACGCTGATCGAGCCCGGCATGGTCGACACGCCGTTCTTCGACGAGCCGAAGCCAAAGGCCTTGAAGGCGGACGATGTGGCGCGCGCTGTCATGTACGCCGTCTCCCAGCCGGCTCACGTGGATGTCTCCGAGATCCTGATCCTGCCGACGCCGGAAGTGGCGCCCTGAAAGACCTGAGAAGGACGACTTTGATGCAGCTTGAGGGCTCCTGCCACTGTGGCGCGGTGCGCTTCCAGGTCACGGCCTATGCGCCGGTGCCGTTCATGCGCTGCTATTGCTCTATCTGCCGCAAAACCGCCGGCGGCGGTGGATACGCCATCAATCTGGGCGCCAAGGCCGCCACCTTGCGCATCGAGGGCGAAGAGCACATCGCCATGTTTCATGCCACGCTCGACGGCCAGGAAAGCTCGGCCGAGCGGCGGTTCTGCTCGAAATGCGGCTCGGCGCTGTGGCTGTGGGATCCCGGCTGGCCGGAGCTTGTCCATCCCTTTGCCAGCGCCATCGACACGCCCCTGCCCGAGCCGCCGGAGGCCGTGCACATGATGCTCGGCTCCAAGGCGAACTGGGTGCGCGTCGATGCGCGCGAGGGCGAGCCGCAGTGCGCCAGCTATTATCCCCACTCCCTGGAAGAGTGGCACCGGCGGCACGGTCTCCTCGATAATGACTGACACGCGCCAGTCAGCACCGGCGGCGGAGCGCAACAAGGATCCCATCCTGGCGGTTCTCGCTCGTGTCCTGCCGCGCTCAGGGCTGGTGGTCGAGATCGCCAGCGGCACCGGCCAGCATGTCGTGCATTTTGCCCGGGCGCTGCCCGGCCTGACCTGGCAGCCGAGCGACCCCGATCCCCAGATGCGCCGGTCGATCGCCGGCTGGCTGGAGGAGACGGGTCTGCCCAATGTGCGCCCGCCGCTCGATCTCGATGTGTGCCGACCGGACTGGCCCATCGATCATGCCGATGCCGTGGTGTGTATCAACATGATCCACATTTCGCCCTGGCAGGCCACCGAGCATCTGCTTGCCGGCTGCGGACGCATCCTGCGTCCCGGCGGCATCCTTTATCTTTACGGGCCCTATCGCCGCTTCGGCCGGCACACCGCGCCGAGCAACGAGGCATTCGACGCCAGCTTGCGCCAGCGCGATCCGCAATGGGGCGTGCGCGACCTCGAAGTGGTGGTCGACGCCGCGAGCGGGTACGGAATGGATCTGTCGGAGGTCGTTGAGATGCCAGCCAACAATCTGTCGGTGGTGTTCGTGCGCGGCTGAGCGGCCTCAGCGCGGCAGGCCGGCTTTGATGTAG
>CAYWVA010000642.1:0-1558 GCA_964461545.1 uncultured Rhizobiaceae bacterium
GCGCCGGAAACCTACGGGTGAGGCCGATCAATCCCCACCCTGGCCCTCCCCTTTTCTAGGGGAGGGCTTGTCTCGAAGGGCGAGCCCGGCTGAGCGGGCGAGGCCGGCATGACCGTCGGCCTGGAACATTATCTCGTGCTGGCGGCGATCCTGTTCACGATCGGGGTCTTCGGCATCTTCCTCAACCGCAAGAACGTCATCGTGATCTTGATGTCGATCGAGCTTTTGCTGCTCGCCGTCAGCATCAACATGGTGGCGTTCTCGGCCTTCCTCAACGATCTTGTGGGGCAGGTGTTCGCGCTGGTGGTGCTCACCGTGGCAGCGGCTGAATCGGCCATCGGGCTGGCCATCGTCGTCGTCTACTTCCGCAATCGCGGCTCGATCGCCGTCGAAGACATCAACCTCATGAAGGGCTGAGGCGGCTCAAGCGCATGTCCACCGTCTTCCTGCTCATCGTCTTTCTGCCGATCATCGGCTCCCTCATCGTCGGCATCGCCGGCACCGAGGCGGTCAAGCGCCTCAGCCGCGAGGCCAACGGCCACGAGCCCGGAACCGGCGCTGCTCCCGCTCAGGAGCACGGGCAAGTGTGGACCGGCCAGCTGACCTCGGCCTTCCTGCTGGTCTCCATGGTGCTGTCGTGGTTCGCCTTCTTTGAAGTGGCCGGCTCCGGCCGCACCTATACGGTCGAGCTGTTCCGCTGGATCGAGTCGGGCGCCTTCGGCGCGGGCTGGGCGCTCTACATCGACGCGCTGACCGCCGTGATGCTGGTGGTCGTCACCACGGTGTCGGCGCTCGTGCACGTCTATTCCATCGGCTACATGAGCCACGATCCGCATCAGGCGCGCTTCTTCTCCTACCTGTCGCTGTTCACCTTCGCGATGCTGATGCTGGTGACCGCCGACAACCTGCTGCAGCTGTTCTTCGGCTGGGAAGGGGTGGGGCTTGCCTCCTATCTGCTGATCGGATTCTGGTACAACCGCCCGGCGGCCAATGCCGCCGCCATCAAGGCCTTTATCGTCAACCGGGTCGGCGACTTCGGATTCATTCTGGGGATCGTCGGCATCTTTGCGGTGTTCGGCAGTATCGAGCTGTCGACCATTTTCGCCGCCGTGCCCGAGCACGCCGGAACGACATTCGAGTTTCTCGGCCTCGAGCTCGACGTGATCACGACGCTGGCCGTGCTGCTGTTCATCGGCGCCATGGGCAAGTCGGCGCAGTTCCTGCTCCACACCTGGCTGCCCGACGCCATGGAGGGCCCCACCCCGGTTTCAGCCCTCATTCATGCCGCCACCATGGTCACGGCGGGGGTGTTCCTGGTGGCGCGCATGTCGCCCTTCTACGAAGCGGCTCCTGACGCCCAGACGCTGGTCATAGCGGTGGGCGCCATCACGGCGTTCTTCGCGGCCTCGGTGGGGCTGGTCCAGAACGACATCAAGCGGGTCATCGCCTATTCGACCTGCTCCCAGCTCGGCTACATGTTCGTCGCCATGGGGGTGGGGGCCTACGGCATCGGCATGTTCCACCTGTTTACCCATGCCTTCTTCAAGGCGCTGCTGTT
>CAYWVA010000643.1:0-1557 GCA_964461545.1 uncultured Rhizobiaceae bacterium
CGGTCGGCGCCGATGCCAAGGCCGGCGACGGCTGCGGCATGCTGATCCAGATTCCACATGGCTTCTTTGCCGCCGAGGCTGCCGGGCTCGGCTTCGCCCTGCCCCAACCCGGCGAATACGGCGTGGGATTCCTGTTCATGCCGCGCGAACCGGCGATCCGCACCGAAATCGAGCGCATCTGGTGGGAGACCTCTCGCGAGGAGGGGCTGAAGGTGCTGGGCTGGCGCGACGTGCCGGTGGACGGCGACGTGCTCGGCGCAACGGTCAAGAAGACCGAGCCGTTCTCGCGCCAGGTGTTCATTGGCTGCGGCCCCACGATCCGCAACGAGGCCCATTTCGAACGCAAGCTCTATATCTGCCGCAAAGTGGTGTCGAACCGGGTGAAGGAGGTGCTGGGGGCAGCCGCGAGGGCCTACTATCCCGTCTCGGTCTCGACCCGCACCATCGTCTACAAGGGTCTGGTGCTGGCCGACACCCTCGGGCGCTATTTCCGCGACCTCGCCGACGAGCGCATGACCTCAGCCGTTGCCCTGGTGCATCAGCGGTTCTCGACCAACACGTTTCCGTCCTGGCCGCTCGCCCACCCCTACCGCTACATCTGCCACAACGGCGAGATCAACACGCTGCGCGGCAACAACAACTGGATGGCCGCCCGCCAGGCCACCATGAGCTCCGATGTTCTGGGCAAGGACCTGGAGAAGGTCTGGCCGGTCTCCTACGAGGGCCAGTCGGATTCGGCCTGCTTCGACAACGCCCTCGAGCTGTTGTTCATCGGCGGCTACTCGCTGCCCCACGCCATGATGATGCTGATCCCCGAGGCGTGGGCCGGCAACCCGCTGATGAGCGAGGAGCGCCGCGCCTTCTACGAGTACCATGCCGCCCTGATGGAGCCATGGGACGGGCCGGCGGCCATCGCCTTCACCGACGGCCGGCTGATCGGGGCGACGCTTGACCGCAACGGCCTGCGCCCGGCCCGCTATCTGGTGACCAAGGACGGTACTGTGCTGCTCGCCTCTGAAATGGGGGTGCTCGACATCCCCGAAGAAAATATCGTCCAGAAGTGGCGGCTGCAGCCGGGCAAGATGCTGCTCATCGATCTGGAGCAGCAGCGGATCATCTCCGATGAAGAGCTCAAGCATGATCTGGCGTCGCGCCACCCCTATCAGGAGTGGCTGAAGCGAACCCAACTGGTGCTGCGCGAGTTGCCGGCGGCCAAGACCAAGCGGCCGAAGATCCCGGTGCCGCTGATCGACCGCCAGCAGGCCTTCGGCTATACCCAGGAAGACCTGAAGCTGCTCATGGCGCCGCTCGCCCAGACCGGCCAAGAGGCGGTGGGCTCGATGGGCACCGACACGCCGATCTCGGCGCTGTCGGGGCGGGCCAAGCTGCTTGACACTTACTTCATGCAGAACTTCGCCCAGGTGACCAACCCGCCGATCGACCCGATCCGCGAAGAGCTGGTGATGTCACTGGTGTCGTTCATCGGGCCGCGGCCCAACCTCCTCGACCTCAAGGGAACCTCGCGCCACATGCGCCTGGAGGTGCCCCAGCCGATCC
>CAYWVA010000644.1:0-1546 GCA_964461545.1 uncultured Rhizobiaceae bacterium
TGACGAGGTCGAGCGCATCGCAGGAGCGCTTGTCGCCGAGAACCGGGTCTTGGTCGGGCATCCAGCTCATGGTGAAACTCCTTCCTGTGGAGATGGGTGGTCGAAGCGAACCATCGGGAAGCGACCTCAACCAGAATGCCCAGTGTAACTCCAGCAAGCCCGGTGATCACGCACTGACTTCCAGGCCCCGATCGTCGAAGCAGACCGGCGACCGTCCACTTCACCTGGACTTCCCGCCCCCGCCAAGCCTTCCTGCCGCCAGGCCGGGGAGGGACCACGCCATGGTCACACTGAACACCGGGATCGGCGCCATCACACTCGCGACGCTCAGCGCCATGCGATGCAAACTGGAGGAGGCCGCCGCGGTCGCCAGGGCCGCCGAGACCTTGACGGCTGACGGCCAGCCAGGGCGGGCGGGTGATGATGGCGCTGGATGTCGAGCCGCTGACCGAGCCACGACGAGGGCAGCATGGAAGAGGATGCGATCAGCGCTCATCTCGTGCCGGATGGCGCAACTAAATACAGGTGGTGCCGAGCTCGATCGCCTGGTCGGGCTCGGCGCCTTCGTGGTGACCGTTGAGATGCGGGGCGGAGATCGTGGCGTTCAGCCGGTGCGGACGCGGCCGAAGGACGACCAGTCCAGCCTGTCGGTCAGCATCTCCAGAGCGCGGGTTCCGAGCAGCGAGTTGCCGCTCTCGTTTAGCCCCGGCGACCACACGGCTATCGAGGCGGTATTGGGTGCGATCGCCAGAATGCCGCCGCCGACGCCACTCTTGGCCGGAAGGCCGACCCGATAGGCGAATTCACCGGCGCCGTCATAAAGGCCGTTGGTCATCATCAGGGCGAGGATGCGACGCGCCCTCAGCGCTGCTTCCGGCGCCGGGCAGGATCGTTCATCCGGCCCCTCAAGCATCAGGAACCGGCCCACGCGAGCGAGCTGGCGGCAGTCCAGTTCGATTGCGCACTGGCGCACAAAAGCCCGCAGCACATCGGCGACCTCGTTGCGCAGATTGCCGAAATGCTTGGCCAGGCTGAGCAGCGCCCGGTTGAGATGTCCGCCGGTCTGGTCGGAGCGCGCCACCTCCTCATTGAGGCTGAACTCCTCGCCGTCAAGCAGCTCGGCGACGAAGCCAATAACCGCCTGGACCTCCTCGTCGGCGTCCATCCGGTCGAGGAGCATGTCGACAACAACCAGCGCGCCGGCATTAATGAAGGGATTGCGCGGATAGCCACGGTGGCGTTCGAGGTCGATGATCGAGTTGAATGGATCGCCGGAAGGATCACGTCCGACCCGCTCCCATACCGCCTCGCCCCAGGCCTCCATCGCCAGCTCCAGCGAGAATACCTTGGAGATGCTCTGGATCGAAAATGGCGTCTCGGCATTGCCGCCGCATATCAAGTCGCCATCCCGCGTCAGGATGGCAATCCCGAACTGGTGACTGTCGACGTGGGAAAGGGGCTCAATTCGCTTCTTCATGTCGCCCCATTCGTCACAGGCGAACATCTCGCGGGTGATATCCTCGACCGCGCGTTCCACCGCCTTCAC
>CAYWVA010000645.1:0-1544 GCA_964461545.1 uncultured Rhizobiaceae bacterium
GGCAAGGTGCCGATCACCGGCCGGGTCGTGGCGCCCGACATCGGCCTCGACCATGACGTCGAGGGCGAGATCGAACTCGACTGAGCGCCGACTTCGCGCCACTTGCCTTTCGCGTCTCCGGCACCGAACCGGGACGGGCGGTTTAGGCCGCAATTAACGATGTGTCCGTTAGGTTTCGCCGCGAGCGGGAGCGTCAACAGCGGCCCCGCGGCGGAAGGTTGCTGAATGAGCGAGGTCACGGTCGCGCCGCGAACCGGGTTCGTCGATCCGCAAGGGCTACAGCGACTGCTCAAGTGGGCCGATTTCACGGTCCTGTTCATCGTCACCTTCATCGTCTTCCTGGGCTCGTGGGCTCCGGCCCATACGGCCTCGCTCGTCGGCATTCTTGTCCTTGAGGTGGCACTCGGCAGCGTGTTGATGATGAGCTGGATCGGCCTGTACGGCCTCGACGTCCTGCTCAGTCCTCGGCGCGGCGTCTTGAGCGCGCTGGCGACCACCGGCGGGCTTGCATCGGTGGTCTTCGTGTCGACCCATGTGGGGATGTTCGCCCTGGAACCGTGGTGGCTCGCCGGCTGGATGGGATTGTGCGTCATGCACTTCACCTTGACCCGCATGGCCGTCTTCCTCTGGGCAAGGACGAAAGCCGTGGCCGGGGCCTTCCGGCAGCGCGTCGCCGTGGTCGGTTGGGGAGAGGAGGCCGAAGAGGCGCTGCGACTGCTTGAAGGCAGCGACCCGGTCCGCCTCGAGGTCGTCGGCCTGTTCGATGACCGTAGCCGCCAGGCGGGCGCCATGGCCGACCTCGTCGCCGAGGCGAGGGACCGATCGCTCGATCTCGTCGTCGTGGCGATCCCGATGTCGGCCGAAGATCGCCTGCTGCAGACGCTCAAGCAACTGTGGTCTCTGCCGGTGGACATCCGCATTTCGAGGCAGGCGTCCGATCTCAAGCTCAGCCCCCAGGCCTACGGCTACCTCGGCAATCTGCCGCTTCTGTCGGTCTTCGACCGCCCGCTCAAACGCCGGCAGCGGGCAAAAAAACTCGTCGACCGAGCCTTGGCGGCACTGTTCGTGGCCGTCCTGCTGCCTGTCATGGTGCTGGTCGCCGTGGCCATCCGGCTCGAAGGCCGGGGGCCTGTGCTGGTCAAGGAGCGGCACTACGGCTTTAACGGCGAGGCGATCGGCGTGTACCGGTTCCGCTGCACCCGGGCTGGGCAAGGCTCGCAGCCGCTGACAAGGGTCGGCTGGGCCTTACGCAAGCTCCGGCTTGACGGCATGCCGCAGCTATTGAACGTGCTAAAGGGCGAGTTGTCACTCGTCGGTCCGCGGCTGCATGCTGCCGGCGCCGAGCCCAGTCTCTACCAGCAGGTCATTGACGGCTATTTCGCCCGCCACCGGATAAAGCCCGGCGTGACCGGCTGGGCGCAGATCAACGGCTGGCCGGAGGATGGGGCCATCGCGGAAAAGATCGCCAAGCACGATCTCGAATACGTCGACCGCTGGTCGCTGTTGTTCGACCTCTACATTCTGTTCAAGGCGCCGTTTGCCCG
>CAYWVA010000646.1:0-1541 GCA_964461545.1 uncultured Rhizobiaceae bacterium
TGCGGCCGCCCCAAGCGATACGGCGCGGGCCCCTGGCCTGGTTCGAGGCCGGTTTCGGATCGGCCCGAAACGGTTATTCCTGGATCGTCAGCCGGCTGACGCGTTGGATGGCCGTCAGCATGGCGGTGTTCCTGATCGTCGTTGCCGGCACGGCGGTACTAAGCAGGGCGATCCCTACCGGCTTCTTGCCGCCGGAAGATCGCGGCGCCTTCTTCGTCGATGTGCGCCTGCCGGATGGCGCCGCGCTGCCGCGCACGGCTGCGGTTCTCGATGAAGTCGAGCGACTCGTCATGGCAACGCCGGGCGTGGCCAAGGTGATATCGGTCGGCGGATACAGCATTTTGTCCGGCTCGGTCATTCCCAATGGTGCCCTGCTGATCGCCGTGCTCGAACCCTGGGACGACCGCACCGCCCCCGAACTGAGGCTCGGCGCCATCCTGCAGTCGCTTTACCCAAAGCTCCTGGCTGTTCCGACCGCCACCATCCTGCCCTTCAATCCGCCACCAATTCCGGGACTCGGCGCGACGGGCGGCTTCGAGTTCGTGCTGCAGGACACTGAGGGGCGGCCACCCGCCGATCTTGCCGCCACACTTGGGGGTTTTGTCATCGCCGCTAACGGCCTGCCCGAGACAACACGGGTCTTCAGCACATTCGGCGCTCATTCGCCGCAACTCTCTGTCGAAATGAACCGCCAATATGTCAAGTCGCGCGGCCTCGATCTCGGCGACGTCTTCCAGGCCCTGGCGGCCAATTTTGGGGCTTATTATGTGAACGATTTCAATACATTGGGCCGCGTTTATCGGGTCTTTGTCCAGGCCGAAGGTGCCGCCCGCAGCGACCCTGACGACGTCCGCAAGATCTATGTCCGCAACCGCGACGGGGCCATGGTGCCCTTGCATACCCTGATCCGGCTCCAGCCGATGCAGGGACCGGACGTCATCGAGCGCTACAACCAATTCCGCTCAGCCACCGTCAACGGCTCCCCGGCCACCGGCTACGCGTCCGGACAGGCTATCGCGGCGATGGAGCGGCTGGCGCGCCAGTCGCTGCCGCAGGGGTACACGTTTGAATGGACAGGCATGGCGCTTCAAGAGATCGAGGCGGGCCAGGCCGGCGCATTCATTCTGCTGCTGTCGATCCTATTCGCTTATCTGTTCCTGGTCGCCCAGTATGAGAGCTGGGTCATCCCACTGCCGGTCATGCTGTCCATCGCATTTGCGTTGCTCGGCGCGCTGGGCTTGTTGATGGTCGTCGGCTTGGCGCTCAATGCTTACGCCCAACTTGGGCTCGTGTTGCTGATCGGCTTGGCGGCCAAAAACGCGATTCTGATCGTGGAATTCGCCAAACACCTGCGTGAACAGGGCCGAAGCATTCTCGACGCCGCCGCAGAGGCCGCCAGCTTGCGCTTCCGTGCGGTGATGATGACCGCGCTCGCCTTTATCCTCGGCGTCCTGCCTCTGGTTTTCGCCTCGGGCGCTGGGGCGGCAAGCCGAGTGTCCGTAGGCATGACCGTGTTCGGCGGCATGCTCGCCGCGACGGCG
>CAYWVA010000647.1:0-1541 GCA_964461545.1 uncultured Rhizobiaceae bacterium
TCTCATGGTGATCGCCATCGGCACCGGCATGAGCTTCGGCAACTACATCAATCTCCGGCGCGCCCGGCACGAGAGCGGCGAACGGGCCGCGGCGCTGGCGGGCCTGCGGCGCACCATCGCCCGCATCGCCGACGTGGTGATCGTTCTCATCTGGGCGAGCGGACTGGCGCTGGTGTGGGCCTCGGTGGCGCTCGGCGGTCCGGCGCTCAACGCCTGGTTCTATGCCAAGCTCGGCTTGGTGATCGTGCTCACCGTGTGCCACGGGCTGGCGCGGGCGACCGCGGGGCACATGGCGCGGGCCAAAAATGCTTCGCTGCTCGGCAGACTCGAGCTTCTGGTCGCCGGGGTGTGGCTTTCGGCCCTGGCCAGCATTGTGCTGGCAGTGATCGCGTTCCGGTGGTGAGTGCCGCCGGCGCGGGGACGCGTTACCCGGCGCCGGCGAACGATCGGGCTATTGCGCGAGGATCTCCAGCGCGGCGTTCAAATCTTCCTCCGACTGGGCGTGATTGCCGGCGGCATGGGCCGCCTCGCCGCTTTGGCGCAGTTCCATGACCCGGGCGCGGTCCTCGTCAGAAATCTGCGCGGTCTGCAGCTGCTGGTCGATCTGGTTCATGAGCGCCGGGCACTGAAACGCCACAGCCGGGCTTGTCAGTGCAAAGGCGGTCGCTGCGACAATGAGCAGTTTTTTCATGAATGTCCTCCGTGATCCTGCGTGCTGGCGTGTCAAGGCCGCTGCCGCAACACCGTAGAGGCGGAAATCGGACCGGCCTCCAACACGACCGACGCGCCGCCCACATTGCCCCCGATCGGGCCGGACTTGCAACCCGCCCGCCTGCAAATTCCGGCCGGTGGGACGAGGCAGGATGGGTTGCGATCCGCCACCAAACCGGGTAAACCGACATCGGCCCGGCCTTGGCTCCCCGCGTCTTGCGGGACGAGCCTGCACCCGGATGGCAGTGACGTCACGATGAAAATTGTTTCGGCCCAGTTACTCCGATCAACCGCCGGCCAGATGATGCCCGGCGGCGTGGCGGGCGGCCGGCTGGCGCTCCTCCTCCTTACACGCCCCTGATGACCGACGGCTCGGGCCATGCTCCGGGCGGGTTTTCAGGGGATGACAAGAAACCTCCAGTATGAACTGAGGCCGGAGGCTATGCCGGCGATGAGAGGGACGAGGTCCATGACCGTTCAAACAGGCAGCGCCAGCCCACGCAATGGCGCACAAGGCAATGGCCGACAAGGCAACGACGTATTGATCTTCGACACGACATTGCGCGACGGCGAGCAATCGCCCGGCGCCACCATGACTCTCGACGAAAAGCTCCAGGTCGCCGAACTGCTCGACGCCATGGGGGTCGACATCATCGAGGCGGGCTTTCCCATCGCGTCGGAAGGCGATTTCGAAGCCGTGTCGGAGATCGCCAAACGGGCCAAGAACGCCGTCATTGCCGGCCTGGCGCGGGCCGGACAAAAGGACGTCGAGCGCGCCGGCGAGGCGGTGCGCCATGCCCGGCGGCCGCGCATCCACACCTTCATCTCGA
>CAYWVA010000648.1:0-1540 GCA_964461545.1 uncultured Rhizobiaceae bacterium
CCGCTTGCGCGGGAATGAGTTTTCATGCGCCTTTGGCGCACCCCGGATGGATGAAACGGTGTAGGCTTTGGCGTGGTCGGCACCGAGATCGGTCTCGGCTTGGTGCCTTCGAGCCCGTGAATGAGTTTGATCGGAAGTCCTTCGAGCACCCGGCATTGTGGTCGAGGCCGGTGACGGCCGGTACCGGCGGTCATCGTTCCTGCAGCACGTTAGGTAGAGTTCCCCCGACAAGGACTTCGCGCCGACCGCACTTTCTGAGAACGCGGCATGCTGAGGAACGCGGCATGAAGACATTGTACAAGCGGTGCGCGGCTCTCGACGTGCACAAGAAGGAACTGGTGGCGTGCCTTCGGCGTGTCGCCGGCAACAAGGTGAGCTACGAGGTGCGCCGGTGGCCGACGACGACAGCGGGGCTGCTCGCGCTGGCCGAGTGGCTGGAAGCGGCCCAATGCACGCACGTCGCGATGGAGGCGACGGGCATCTACTGGAAGCCGGTCTGGCACATCCTGGAGGGGCGGTTCCAACTGATCCTGGCGAATGCGGCGCACATCAAGGGCGTGCCCGGCCGCAAGAGCGACGTCAACGACGCGACCTGGATCGCCGATCTTCTGGCGCATGGCCTGATCCGGGCGAGCTTCGTGCCGCCGCAGCCGATCCAGGAGCTGCGCGAGCTGACGCGGACGCGCAAGCAGCTCGGCCGCGAGGTGGTGCAGCATAGCCAGCGGATCCAGGCCGTGCTCGAGGAAGCCAATGTCAAGCTGTCGTCGGCGATCACCGACATCCTCGGCGCCAGCGGGCGGCGCATTTTGAAGGCCATGATTGCCGGCGAGACCGACCCCGTCCGATTGTCGGCGCTCGGCGATCGGCGGCTCGCCGCCTCCCGCGCCGAGCTCACGGCGGCCTTGCGCGGCCGTCTTCGAGAGCACCATCGCTTCCTGATCGACCAGCATCTCAAGACCATCGAGCAGTTGGAGGCGACCATTGCCGCCTTCGACGCGCGGATCGAGGCCGCGCTCGAGCCCTTTCGCGAGATCGTCGAGCGACTGAAGCAGGTGCCGGGCTTGAGCGAGACGTCCGTCGAGATCTTGATCGCCGAGATCGGCACCGACATGCGCCAGTTCCCGACCGCCGGCCATCTGTTGTCGTGGGCGGGCCTCGTCCCCCGTCTCGACGAGAGCGCCGGCAAGCGCCGTTCCACCGCCGTGAGGAAGGGTGCGCCCTGGCTGAAGCCGGTGCTCGTGCAATGTGCCTGGGCGGCGGCGCGCAAGAAAGACAGCTACTTCCGGGCGCAGTTTCTGCGGCTCAAAGCCCGCTGCGGTCCGAAGAAGGCGACGGTGGCCGTCGCAGCCTCGATCCTGACGACGGTCTATCACATGTTGGCCGATGGCACCTGCTACGAGGACCTCGGCGCCGACCACTTCGCCCGCCGCGACCCCGCACGCACAGCGGCCAAGCTTGCCAACCGCATCCGCAACCTCGGCTTCACCGTCGACATCCGGGCAGCGGCATGACACACAACCGCCGTCAGTTTCTAGGTAGC
>CAYWVA010000649.1:0-1537 GCA_964461545.1 uncultured Rhizobiaceae bacterium
TGCCGGTCACCGACGGCAACCGGACCTTCTGGCACTGGGAATCGACCTTCGACACGCGGGCCGGCGAAGCCGAAAAGATGGCCCGGATGGTGGGCGACGACATTTATGTCGCCGGCATGGAGGCGATCCGCCAGCATCTTGGCGTGGCGTGATGGCGAGGATGAAGCGATGAGCTTGACGGTCAAGACATTCGGCGCACTGAGCGAGGCGGCCCAGGCGCTGTCAGCCGACCGTGGGGCGCGCTTCCTCGGCGGCGGCACCTTCGTCATGCGGGCCGTCAATGAGGGCGACGTGAGCATCACAACCGTCGTGCGCTCCACCGACCCGGCGCTCCACCAGATACGGGGCGAGGCGGATCGCGTGGTGATCGGCGCCGGCGTCACCATGAGCGCGCTGGCTGCCAACCGCGACACCGAATTCCTCGCACCCGCCGCCCTGGCGGTGGGCGGCCCGGCGGTGCGCAACATGGCAAGCGTCGGCGGCAATCTGTTCGCGCGCTCGCCCTATGGCGACCTCGCCACCGCGCTCTTGGCGCTCGACGCAACCGTTCATTTGGTCGAAGGCGCGAGCCGGCGCGAAGTGCCGCTCGCCGACTTCCTCAGCCAGCGCTCGGGCCACGAGCCGCGCCGGGTGGTGGCGGCCGTTTCGGTGCGCCGGCCGCAGGCTCTGGGTGCCTTTCGTTTCGAGAAGCTCACCCGTGTCAAGCCGCGCGGGGCCTCGGTGATCGCCATTGCCGCCCATCTGCCGCAGTCGGGCGGGCGTGTGCACGGCGCTGCCATCGCCTATTGCGCCATGGCGCCGGGCCCCGTCCGGGTGCCGGCCGTGGAGCGGGCACTGGAAGGCAAGGGCCTGGACGAGAAGGGCATTTCCGCCGCCCTGGCGGCCGCGGCGGAGGGTCTCGATCCTCCCACCGACGCCATCGCTTCGGGCTGGTACCGCCGCGAGGTGGCGCCGGTCCTTCTCAAGCGACTGCTGCTCGGTCGCCTGACATGAGGTTCACCTGATGGCAAAAAAGCCGATCCAGTTCCGCCTTAACGGCACTAATCAGGCCATCTTCGTGGCCGAGGGGCAGAACTTTCTCGATGCGCTGCGCCACCAGGTCGGCGACCTGGCGCCGAAATACGGCTGCGGCCAGGGGACGTGCGGCGCCTGCACGGTCCTGTTCGATGGCGAGCCCTACCTGGCCTGCCTGATGCTTGCCGAGGCGGTCGAAAACCGCTCCATTGAGACCGCCAGCGGCCTTGCCGGACCCGATTTGCACCCCCTTCAGCATGCGTTCATGGACGGCTTTGCCGCCCAATGCGGCTACTGCACGCCGGGCATGCTGATGGCCGCTAAGGCGCTGCTCGACAAGGTGCCCTCGCCCAGCCGCGAGCAGGTGGTCGAGGCGATCTCGGGCAACATCTGCCGCTGCACCGGCTATGAGCCGATCATCAATGCCATTCTCGATGCCGCCAGGCGCGGCTCGGGACGGCGAAGCGCGTGAGGTCTGGGTCATGATGGAATTCCGCAAGGACCTGTTCGCCGACGAGCGCGA
>CAYWVA010000650.1:0-1534 GCA_964461545.1 uncultured Rhizobiaceae bacterium
TGAACTCTGAGCTTGCGGTCGTGGAGGAGCTGTCGCGCGTCGCCGAACGCATGGGCCGGGTGCACGACATCATCCTCATGGTCGACCTCGGCGACCTCAGAGAGGGCATCTGGCCGAGCGACCTCCTTCCCACTGTGGAGAAGGTGGTGAAGCTGCCGGGGGTGCGGATCGCCGGCCTCGGCACCAACCTAACGTGCTTCGGCGCCGTCCTGCCGAGCCAGGAAAACCTCGGCGAGCTTGTCGCATACGCGCGAAAAACCGAGGAGACGTTCGGGCTCAAGCTGGATTACGTTTCGGGCGGCAACTCGAGCTCGCTGCCGCTCCTACTGGCCGGCGCAATGCCCGCCGGCATCAACAATCTGCGCATCGGCGAGGCCATCTTGCAGGGCGGCGGCGAGACCTTCTTCGAGGCGCCGTGGCAGGCGCTCGAGCGCGATGGCTTCCTGCTGTCGGGCGAACTTTTGGAAGTCAAGCGCAAACCCTCGATGCCCATCGGGCGCACGGGGCGGGACGCCTTTGGCAAGCAACCGGTGTTCGTCGATCGGGGGATCAGGGTGCGCGGCATCGTCAACATCGGCCGCGAGGACGTGGTGGTGGAGGGGCTCGAGCCCACCCAGGCCGGCGTCGCGGTGCTCGGAGCGTCGAGCGACCATCTGGTCGTCGACCTCAGCGATGCCGAGCCACCGCCGCGGGTCGGTGACCTCTTGAGCTTCCGCATGAACTACGCGGCGCTGCTGGCCGCCATGACCTCGGAATACGTCGAGAAGACCGCCATATTCGATCAGCCGCCTGGCACGTCGAGCAAGAAGCTCGGGTTGTTCGTGGAGCCCGACCTCATGCAGGTCGTCACCGATCTCAGCCTGGTTGCCCGCCTCGAGGCGCTCGGATTTTCCGCTGAGGCGACGGCTCTGCCGCTCGGGCGGCCCGAAGGCGGCGAGGGGCCGGCGGTGTTGAAAGTCGTTGCAGCCCTCAAGGCCGGCGTCGTCCCGCTGCTCCTCGGCGCCGATCACCTGGCGACGCTGGTCGGCTTGCGAGCGCTCACCGCCGCCAGCGATGCCATCGGCCTGATCTGGTTCGATGCCCGGGCGAGCTTCCTGCCGTCCGGCGGGGGAACGGGCACGCATTCCGCCGAGTCGGTGCTTTATCGGGCGCTCGGCCACGACGCCGGCTTTGCTTCGCTGCTGCCGCAACTGTCGCCGGAGACGGTGGCCATCGTGGGGTTGCGCGAAACGGCGCCCGGCGAGGCGGAGATCATCAAAGGCTCGGGCGTGGCGGTCCACACCATGGTTGACATCGACGCCCTCGGCATCCGCGAGGTCATGCGTCAGGCGCTCAAGACGGCGACCGCCGGCACCCGCGGCTTCTATGTCAGCTATTGCCCGGCGGTGACCGACGTGCCGGGAACCCGGTTCGGATCAGGCGGCATGACGGTGCGCGAGACCCATCAGGCCATGGAGAGCATCGCCCGGGCCGGCGGGTTGCTGGCCGTCGATGTGGTCGGTCTCAGCCCCGATACGGAGCCGCGCATCACCGA
>CAYWVA010000651.1:0-1533 GCA_964461545.1 uncultured Rhizobiaceae bacterium
GTGCCGGGCGGCGCCGTGCTGACGATGGCCGGGGGCTTCCTGTTCGGCGTGATGCTGGGGGTGATCTGCGTCGTGATCGGGGCGACGCTGGGTGCCACGGCGGTGTTCCTGATCGCAAAGACGGCGCTCGGCGAGCCGCTGCGGGCGCGGGCGGGGCCGTGGCTGCGGCGGATGGAGGCCGGCTTCCGGGAGAACGCGTTCAACTACCTCCTGGTGTTGCGCCTGATCCCCCTGTTCCCGTTCTGGCTCGTGAACCTCGTGCCGGCGTTCCTTGGCGTGCCCTTGGTCACCTACGTGCTCGCGACCTTCCTCGGCATCATCCCTGGCAGCCTGGTCTATACCAGCGTCGGCAGCGGGCTCGGGGCGGTGTTCGACCGGGGCGAGACGCCGGATCTGGGCATCATCTTCGAGCCTCAGATCATCGGCCCGATCGTCGGCCTCGCCGTGCTCGCCCTGCTGCCCGTGGCGTATCGCAAGTACAAGGCCCGCAGCGGGAAATGATGCACCAGCACGGGTCCAGGAGCTGCTGGCGGAGCATGGTCTCCAGCTCCACGCCGATCCTCCTCTCACAGGTCGAGGCTGACGGGTCCTGCCGGCAGCGCGCAGCAGAGCAGAACCTCGTCATCCGCGACGACGGCTGTCGGCTCCTCCGCATACCGGATCGCGCCCGAGAGCTTTCGCGTCGCACAGGCGCCGCAACTCCCCGATCGGCAATTGAAGGCAGGGCTGAGCCCGAGGTCCTCGGCAAACTCGAGAAGGTTCAACGCGCGCGGGTCGAACGGCGCCGTCAGGTTCGACTTGGCGAAGCTCACCATCGGGGCAGCGCCGGACGTGGCCGCCGGCGTCTGCTTGCGACGGCGTTCGATCGTGGCCGGTCCGAAGGCCTCGAAACGAACGCGCTCATCGGGCACGCCGACGGCGGCGAGCGCTTGGTCCATCGCGTTCATGAAAGGGCCGGGACCGCAGAGATAGACGTCGGCGTTCGGTGCGGGCACGAGGTCACGAAGCAGCGCCTCGTCGACAAGGCCGAAACTGTCGGGCGCCTGCCCTTCAGAGGCGTCCTCGAGCGGCTCGCTGTATCGGACATGAACGGTCAGGTTCGGCATGCGGCGCGCGAGGCTGGCCACCTCGCTCTGGAACGGATGATCGCGATGATGGCGCACCCCCATGATGAGGACGACCTTGGGGGTAGCCTCGCGCACGGCCAGCTCTCGCAGCATGGCGAGCAGCGGCGTGATGCCGATACCGCCCGCGAGCAGGACGATCGGCCGACTGCTCGTTGTATCCAGGATGAAGTGGCCTTGAGGCGCTCCGGCACTGATCCGGCCCCCCACCGCCCAATGGTCATGGACATGATTGCTGACCCGCCCCAGGGGCTGACCCGGCAGGCGCTCGCGCTTGATGCTCAGTCGGTAGCGCCCCGCTTCGTAGGCCGAGATCGTGTAGGTTCGCCGCAGCACGCCATGACCGGTCACATCGACTGCGATGGGAAGGAACTGGCCGGCGACCGGCGCCGGCAACGCGGCACCATCC
>CAYWVA010000652.1:0-1528 GCA_964461545.1 uncultured Rhizobiaceae bacterium
GCAGGCGTCTGCGGTGATCCCGATCCTGTGGCGGGCCCAGGAGCAGAACGGCGGCTGGGTCAGCGAGCCGGCGATCCGCTACGTCGCCGACCTGATCGGGCTGTCGTACATCCGCGCCTATGAGGTCGCCACCTTCTATACCATGTTCCAGCTGGCGCCGGTGGGCCGCAAGGCCCATGTCCAGGTGTGCGGCACCACGCCGTGCATGCTGCGCGGGGCGGGCGAGCTGATCGAGGTATGCCGGCGGCGCATCGCGCCGGCGCCTCACGTGCTCTCCGCCGACGGTGATTTCTCCTGGGAGGAGGTCGAATGCCTGGGAGCTTGCGTCAACGCGCCGATGGTGGAGATCTTCTTCGACACCTATGAGGACCTGACGGCGGAGACCTTCGAGCGTATCCTCGACGACATCGCAGCCGGGCGACAGCCCAAGCCCGGGCCGCAGGTCGACCGGCAGTTCTCGGCGCCGCTCGGGGGTCCCACGACACTGACCGACGATGCAATCTACGCCAGCCATGGCAAGGAGCCGCGCCTTGCGCCTCAGCCCGCCGTTACGGTGCCGCCGGCCAAGGCGGCCAAGCCTGACACGACGAGTGAAGAGACCGCACCGGGGCTGAAGGGCCCAAAGGAACGGCGAACAGAGGAAAAGGGTCCGGGAAAAAGGGTTCCGGGAAAAAAGTCGCCCAAGGCGAACGGGCGTAAGCCGCCGCGGGGGAGTTGAGCAGATGCTTGCTGACAGGGACCGCATCTTCGCCAATCTTTATGGCCTGCACGACTGGCGCCTGGCCGGCGCCAGGCGACGCGGCGCCTGGGACGGGACCAAGAAGATCATTGCCATGGGCCGCGACGGGATCATTAACGAGGTCAAGGCTTCGGGCCTGCGCGGCCGCGGCGGCGCCGGCTTCCCGACGGCGCTGAAATGGTCGTTCATGCCCAAGGAGGTCGGCGAGCGGCCGCACTATCTGGTGGTCAATGCCGACGAGTCCGAACCCGGCACCTGCAAAGACCGCGAGATCATGCGCCACGATCCGCATTTGCTGATCGAGGGCTGCCTGATCGCCGGCGCCGCCATGGCCGCCCATGTGGGCTACATCTATATCCGCGGCGAGTTCATCCGCGAGCGAGAACGGTTGCAAGCGGCCATCGATGAAGCCTACGAGGCCAAACTGATCGGCAAGGACAACAAGCACGGCTGGGACTTCGACCTCTACGTCCACCATGGTGCCGGCGCCTATATCTGCGGCGAGGAAACCGCTTTGCTGGAAAGCCTCGAAGGCAAGAAGGGCATGCCGCGCATGAAGCCGCCGTTCCCGGCCAATGTCGGGCTCTATGGCGCGCCGACCACCGTCAACAATGTCGAGTCGATCGCCGTGGTGCCCGATATCATGCGCCGTGGTGCGTCGTGGTTCGCTGGCTTCGGGGCCCAGAACAACACCGGCACCAAACTGTTCTGCATCTCCGGCCATGTCGAGCGCCCGTGCACGGTGGAAGAGGCGATGTCGATTCCCTTCCGCACCCTCATCGAGCGCCA
>CAYWVA010000653.1:0-1526 GCA_964461545.1 uncultured Rhizobiaceae bacterium
GCATTGGCCTCGTTCTCGAATTGCCGGCAAAGAAACCAGCCATGCGCGCGTGCCAGTTCTTCCGCCTTGGCCAGCATGCCGCTGCCTTTCTCTGCAGCCGGCGTCAGCACCACACGCGCACCCAGGAAGCGCATCAGGCGACGCCGCTCCACACTGAAGTTCTCGGCCATGACGATCACCAGCGGATAGCCCTTGCGCGCGCAGACCATGGCGAGCGAGATGCCGGTGTTGCCGCTGCTCGCTTCGACCACCGTCTGTCCCGGGCGAAGCTCGCCACGCGCTTCGGCATCCTCGATGATGGCAAGCGCCGCCCGGTCCTTGACCGAACCTGAAGGATTGGCCGCTTCGAGCTTGGCGTAAAGGTGGATGCCCTCGGGTGCGATGGCCAGTCGCACCACGGGTGTGCGCCCGATCGTCTCCAGGATGTTGTCGTACATGGCCACGAGTCGTTGCGCCTCCCGACGCCGGCTGCCCAAGAATCAGGTAAGGATATTTTGGAGCTGCAGGAACAGCCGGGCCGTGTCCACTGGCTTGGAAAGCCGCGCGCGGATCCCGGCCGCCGCGAGGTCGGCCTGGTCGAGCCCCTCCGCATAACCAGTGTAAAGCAGCACAGCTAAACCTGGACAGTGTGCTTGCAATCGCCTGGCGAGCTCAAGCCCGGTCATCTGCGGCATGGTGTAGTCGATGATGGCCGCGTCGAAGGCAATTTTTTCTGCAGGCGCAGCCGCCTCTGCGGCGACGGGACCATCGAAGGCGACCACCTCCAGGCCCCAGTCCTGCAGCAATTCGCGCATGAACGCGCGAACCACATGATCGTCGTCAACCAGCAGAATTTTTCCACGCAGTATGGGCGCCTCGCAACGCCGATCCTGCGGCGCATCTGCGGCCTTTACTGGCGGCAACAGCGACTGCTCCAGCGCCGGGAGCAACACCCGAAAGGCCGCGCCGCCGGTGTTGCGGTTGGCGACGAGGATATGGCCGCCATGTTCGTGCACGATACCGTGTACGGTCGCCAATCCCATGCCGCTGCCCTCGCCCTGCGGCTTGGTGCTGAAGAATGGCTCGAACATTCTCGCCATCACCGCGACAGCCACCCCCGGACCCGAATCGGCGACAGCCAGTTCCACCAGCCGCCCCTCCACGGTTCCATGGCAGGACGTGCAGACCGCGCCGGCTACTTCGACGCAGCCCAGCCGGATCTCGAGCGTGCCTTGGCCGGCCATCGCATCACGGGCGTTGATGCACAAGTTCATCAGTACCTGCTCGAATTGTACCGGATCGAACTTCACGGCCGGAGTCGCTTCGTCGAGGTCGGTGGCAAGGACCAGCGTCGAAGGCATGGCTGCGCGCACCAGTCGCAGGCCATCCTCCACCACCGGCGCCGGAGCGAGCAGGCGCGGCTGGCCGCGCTGGCCGCGGCTGAAAGTAAGCATCTGCTGGATGAGTTCGGTGGCGCGGATGCCGGAATGGCGCGCCCGTTGCAGATACTGAGCCAGCTTTGCGTCGCCGTCGCGCGCGCGTTCTTC
>CAYWVA010000654.1:0-1525 GCA_964461545.1 uncultured Rhizobiaceae bacterium
GCGCCGCGGCGCCGCGGAGTTCCAGATGATCCTGGTGGAGGGTTATGCCGGGTAGCCGAGCCTTCGGGCTCGAGCCGGTCGACCACTTGCCGCTACATGTGATGGGTCTGGAGGCAATCCTGCCGGCGCCAGTGCTCATAATCCGCTTTGCCGTCGATGTCGCACATCGTCCTGAGAAGCGAGATTTTGCGCCCTGTGACGTTCGCCAGCGTGTCGGATAGCGTGTGCTCGGTCGACCACCGCACGGCGTCGAACAGCCGCAAAGGTCGCGGCATGCGGCGCTGGCCGACCAACCAGTAGCCGCCATCGGCAGCCGGCCCGAATACAGATTCGCTGACCTTGAGCGCGCGGAAGGCCGCAGCAATGTCGTGCCGGCCGATGCCGGGGATATCGGAGCCGACGATGACGACGGATCCTTGCGGCAGGCGGTCCATGAGCCGCTGCATGCGAGTGCCCAGACCGCCCGGGCCCTGGCAGGTGACGAAAACCGGTGCCACGCCGCGCGCCCATGCGGCGAGGCGGGGTGCTGCGGTGTCAGGCGTGACCGCGAGCCAGGTCACCCAGCGCGGATCGGACGCCAGCCGACGCACCGTGTGCTCGAGCAGCACACGATAGCTGCGCAAAGCTTCGATGGTTCCGATGTCTGCCGCCAGGCGTGTTTTGACCCGGCCGGCCTGGGGGGCCTTGACCATGACCACGAGGTGCTGGCGCCTCATCGATAGATCCGGGCGATGCGCTCCGGCGCCATGCCGGCATACCACAGGCCAAGGCAGGCGAGATTGCGCGTGGTGCGCCTGAGATAGCCGTCGCGGGCATAGCGCGCGGCACTGGTCACGGCGTCGTGGTCGAGCACGCTTAGCCGGCGCCGGCCGATGCGGCGCACCAGATCGACGTCCTCCATGAGCGGCATCGGCTGGTATCCTCCCAGCTGGTCATAGAGTCGCCGCGAGATCAGCAGGCCCTGGTCGCCATAAGGCAGCACAAACAGCCGGCAGCGCAAGCCGACGATCGTCTCCACGGCCCGTGCCCGCAGCCGGCGATCGTCGAGCCGGTAGCGGAAGCAAGCAGCACGCCCGTCGCCGGCTTCAATGAACTGGCGGGTCTTGTCGGTCCAGCCCGGCGCCAGCACCGTATCGGCATGCAAAAACAACAGCCACCGCCCCCGCGCGGCTTGGCCGCCGCGGGCAAGCTGGAGCCCGCGGCCCGCGGTCCCCGTCACCACTTCAGCGCCGACTGCATCGGCGATGGCAAGTGTGGCGTCGCTCGACCCGCCATCAGAAATGACAAGCTGCCTGACGAGCCCTGACAACGCGCCGGGCACCAGGGCCTCAACCGTGGCGCCCAGGGTGCGTTCGGAATTCAACGTTGGGATGACGATGCTCAGCATGGGCTGCGAGCATAGCTGCGCAAATTCACCGCACAAGGGCAATATGTTCTTGATTTGTTCGCGTGACGCAGTATCATGTCCCTATGCCGACCTTGATCGATAGCCGCGGCCGGCTCGGCCTTGAATCCACCTCGTTGC
>CAYWVA010000655.1:0-1519 GCA_964461545.1 uncultured Rhizobiaceae bacterium
ATGAGCGGATCGTTCTGCAGGTCGTTCACCATGTCCGCCCAGCGACCGGCGCTGGAGGCCGTGCCGTGGACGAAGACCACCGGAAAGCGGCCGGGCCGGTAGGGCTGGAGCGCCCCGAGGTTGGTCGGCAGATCGCCGAGCAGCCCGCCCCTGAAAAAGCCCCGGAGCTCGGTCGCCCAGATCGCCGGATCGCTCAAGGTGTAGGCGAGCGCGGCGGAGGGCTCGACCTCGATCGGGACGGTCTGCCCGGCGATCGAGACGACATCGGAATCTGCCGCCGGATACAGCTCCAGCCGAGCCGTGACGCGCCCGCTCGCGAGCTGGTGACCGGCATCCTCGAGCCGCAGGAACGCGGTCACCGGGACCTTGATCCGCGGCCCGACCTGGAAGCCCTCGTGCGGCTCGAGAGCCATCGTGCTGGCCGCCAGCGGCGCGCCCAGGCCCGCCTGGCGATAGCGGTTGCGCAATCCCCACATCCCAAGCTCGGCGACCGGCACGAAGCTCGTGAGCCGACGATCGTGCAGGAGCAGATCATGCTCATCGAAGGCGACCTCGAGCTGCCCGAACGGCAGCTCGAACGTTCCGGCGCCCGGCTCGAACGTCTCGCCGTCGGCCGAGGCGAAGCCTTCGGTGAGCGCCCGGTTGTAAATGTCGGCCGCCCAGCGAAATCGGGGATCAAAAGGATTCGGGATCGCGTCGGCGCCGTCCGGAAACAGATAGCTGAAGGCATAGACCGCGGCGGCGAGAAAATGGGGCTGCCCGCCGCCGTGCTCGGCGTGCCGGAACGACAGCTCGGCAAGCGCGAACAGCGCATCGGAGGGGGGCGCGGCGCTGACTGCGGCATGCAGCTCGGCGAGCGCCGCGCCGGCGTCCTTTTCGGCCAGCTCGTCCAGGGCGTACTGACGGAGCAGGTTCTCGGTGAACTGGCTCAGCTCACCGGTGGAGAGCACGTTGCCGGTCAGCTCGCGGTGGACCGCCTGCGGGTCGAGCCGCTCCACGCCGATCGGCGTGGCGCAGGCGGCGAGCAGCGAGACCGCCATGCCCAGCGCCAGGGAAGCTGCACAACGGTTCGCTCTGGTCACCATCCTGCCCTCCCACGCCGCCTGCGCCACCGGGTGTCGAGAGAGCGGCAGCGCCTGCCCGCCGCGTTCCTCAATCAGGCCTCCGGGGCCATGCATTCGGTCTCGCCGCGCTCGGTGCAGAGGCGATAGCGGAACTGCTTGGCCCAGAAGACGAAGGACTGGTGCACGTCGTCCCAGGAATCGGTCGGCGCGTCCATCGCCGACTTGCCGCCGACGCGGCGATCGACCGCCGCCGCGAGCAGCTCGCCCGTCGCGCCATCAGCAATCCTGGCTTCTCCGCTCGCCTGACCGACGAAGCTGGGCTTGCCGGTCACCAGACCGGTTGCCTGGGACAGGACCAGCGCCTGCGGCACGATGCTCGAGACCGTGTCCATAGTCGGGTTCGAGGTCTGGGCGTCGGTCAGCGCCACCTGGACGTGCAGGACGCCCGGCCCGAG
>CAYWVA010000656.1:0-1519 GCA_964461545.1 uncultured Rhizobiaceae bacterium
GCCTCGAAGCCGAAATGGTGCTGCGGCGTGAAATGTCCGGCCAGCGAGCGGAACAGGCACACGGTCAGAAAGATCGTACCGATGATCACGTGGAAGCCGTGGAAGCCGGTGGCCATGAAGAACACCGAGCCATAGACGTTGCCGCCGGCCTCCCGGCTGAAGGCAAAGGCGGCATGGGCGTATTCGTAGGCCTGAATGGTCGTGAACATGACGCCCAGGATGATGGTGCACACCAAGCCCCAGACGAGTCCCTTGCGATCGTTGTGGAGCAGCGAATGGTGCGCCCAGGTGACGGTGGTGCCTGAAGTCAGCAGAATCAGCGTGTTGATCAGCGGCAGATGCCAGGGATTGAACGGAATGATGTTTTCCGGTGGAAACTGGCCCGCGAACAGCTCCGTGCGGGCCACCATCGAGGGGTCGGCGGGATAAAGCGCCGCATTGAAGAAGGCCCAGAACCAGGCGACGAAAAACATCACCTCCGAGGCGATGAACAGCAGCATGCCGTAGCGCATGTGAAGCTGCACCACCGGAGTATGGAGGCCGGTATGGGCTTCGTGGATGACATCGCGGAACCACATGAACATGGTGTAGAGCACGCCCACCACCCCGATCGCCATGATCCAGGGCGCCGAGCCGTGCATCCACATGATCGCTCCGAGCGCCAGCACGAACGCCGAGACCGCCCCGATAATGGGCCACGGGCTGGGTTCGACCAGGTGGTAGTCGTGCTGGGGTGCGTGGCCTTCCGCCATGTGTCAGCTCCTGTCAGTGCGCCTATCGGGCGGTTGCGGGGCCAGCCGTGGCTTGAGAGACCCGCTCCGGCTGCTCCAGCGGATAGAAGGTGTAGGACAGAGTGATGGTGCCCAACGCCATGACATCGCGGTCCTCAGCGATCCTGGGATCGATGTAGAACACCACCGGCATGTCGACGCTCTGGCCCGGCTCAAGCGTCTGCTCGGTGAAGCAGAAACATTCGATCTTGGCGAAGTAGGCTCCGGCAAGGTGCGGACTGACGTTGAACACCGCCGTACCCTTCGAGGCGCGGCTGGTCGGGTTGGTGGCGCGATAGACGGCCTCGCCCTGTTCGCCGACCTTCAGGCTGATCTGGCGCTCGACGGGTCTGAACTCCCACGCCAGCCCCGGCCCGACATTGGCATCGAAGCGCACTGTCATGATCCGGTCGAGCACCGGGCCGGCCAACGCCTCGGCACGCTGAGTGGTGCCGCCGAAGCCCGTGACCTGGCAGAACAGGCGATACAGCGGCACCGCTGCAAACGACAGCCCGACCATGCCGGCAACCACGCCCGCGCAAATGAGCGCGGTGCCACGATTGCGGCTCCAATTGCGGGTCAACACAGCCATGGCCTCGAACCTCACCCTAAAGGCCTGCACCATCGCCGCTGAGGCGGACGAGGGTGGAGACATAAAACAGCAACACCAGAGCCGCCAGGATCAGCCCGATGACAATCGAGCGCTTGCGCCGCCGCGCCAGTTCCTCCGGGGTCCAGTTGCGCCGCTC
>CAYWVA010000657.1:0-1518 GCA_964461545.1 uncultured Rhizobiaceae bacterium
CAAGCCGACCGAGGGCATGGCCAGCTTCGACGAGCGCTTCGCCGGCGCGCAGGCGACAGCACGCCACCCGCGCATCGTCGTGTCGGACCTCGAGCAGCGCCTCGGCACCGACTACACCATCGACACGCTGCGCTGGTTGCAACGGCATTGTCACGCGCGCTTCGTATGGTTGATCGGGGCCGACAATCTGGCCCAGCTGCCGCGTTGGCGGGCATGGCGGGAACTGGTGAGCCGGGTGCCCATTGCGGTCTTCGATCGCGAACCATATTCTTATAAGGCCCTGGCTGGCCGCGCCGCGCAGACCTATGCGGAGGCCCGCCGACCCGAGCGGGACGCGGCGAAGTTGGTCGACGCCGCTCCCCCGGCCTGGGCTTTCTTGCACCTGCGCCGCCAGCGCGTGTCGAGCACGGCGATCCGGCGAGAGCACGCGCAGGAGCTGGCGCCGGGAGGGATGAGGAGATAGCGCCATAAGTACGGCCAGCAGTACGCGACCTTCCAGTCCACAGTTGCTGCAGCTCATCGAAACGTCACTCGCCGACGATAAGGCGATCGACCCGGTCACGATCGATCTCACCGGCAAGACCAGCATCGCCGATGCCATGGTCGTCGCCACCGGCAGCTCTCAGCGTCACATCGCCTCCATGGCCGAGCATCTGCTCGAGCGCCTCAAGGCCTCGGGCGTGGGCGGGCTCGGCGCCGAGGGGCGCGGTCATTCCGACTGGGTGCTGATCGACGCGGGTGACGTGATCGTGCACCTGTTCAAGAGCGAGGTCCGCAGCTTCTACGATCTGGAAAAGCTCTGGGGCACCTTGCCGGAGGTCGCGACCACCCGGCAGGCAGGCGGCATGCGGGCGTAAGCGCCCGTCGGGCCGGGCCTCGCAAGCAGCGGCATGCGAGTCACGGTAGTGGCGGTCGGCCGGGACCGCACCGGTCCGTTTCGACATCTCTTCGACGACTATGCGGCGCGTTGCCCTTGGCCGGTCCGGCTGGTCGAGGTGACGGCGCGCGCCAACCTGCCAGACGAGCGCCGTATGGCCGAGGAGGCGGAACGGCTGCTACAGGCGGTGCCCGATGGGGCCGTCGTGGTTGCGCTGGACGAGCGCGGCCAGGACCTGGACAGCCAGTCCTTCGCCGCGCGGATCTCGCACTGGCAGGGCGAGGGCCGGCGCGAACTCGCCTGCCTGATCGGCGGGCCGGACGGCCTGGCGCCCGCGGTTCTCGAGCGCGCGGATGAGATCCTAGCGTTCGGCAGGATGACCTGGCCGCATCGGCTGGTGCGGGTGATGCTGGCCGAGCAGCTCTATCGGGCCGCGACGATCCTCGCCGGCCATCCGTATCACCGGGAGTGAAGCTCAGGCGCGCTTGAGGTCGAGCACGTCCGCCATGCCGTAGAGCCCGGGCGGCTTGCCCACGGCCCAGCGCGCGGCGTGCACCGCACCGCGGGCGTAGATGCGCCGGTCAGTCGCCCGATGCGCCAGCTCCAGCCGTTCGCCGGTGCCGGCGAAAGTGACCACGTGG
>CAYWVA010000658.1:0-1517 GCA_964461545.1 uncultured Rhizobiaceae bacterium
TCCAGGTGGTCAGGGCGCCGAACCGGAACGCCTCGCCGTGGCGCGCGATGCCGCGCAGTGCCGATATGCCGGAAAGGTCGAGGACCGGTTCACGCAAGGGTCTGTCGACCAGGGCCGGATAGACGTCAGTTCCGCCGGCGACGATGCGAAATGGCATACGGGCCAGATGATCGAGCGCCTCCTCAACCGAGTGTACGCGAACATAGGACGTCATGGCGTTCTGCCGGCGTGTTCAAACGGCCTTCCGGAGGGCGCTCCGGGGGTCGTTCGGGGCTGTTTCGCTGCTTGGCGCACCATGCCCCAACTCGTTTGTGTGCCCTCATATTGGTCCTCGGCGGCCCAGGCTGTCAATCGGCTCCCGCCTCAGCCCTTCACCACCTCCGCCAGGCGTTCGGCGGGCGGCGTGTTGCGCGACCGGCCTGAGCGCACCAGCCCGTCGATGATGGTCATCGAGATGCCGGGCAGATCGCCCATGGCGATGCTTTCGAGAACGTCCTTGCCCGCCGTATGCTGGGCCCGGTCCATGATGACGAAGTCGGCTGCCCGGCCCCTCTCGATCAGGCCGCAATCAAGGTCGCGCATGCGCGCCGTATTGCCGGTGGCGAAGCAAAAGACGATCTCCGCCGGCACATCACCGAGGCTCGACAGCATGGCGATCATGCGCACGATCCCGAGCGGCTGCACGCCGGAGCCGGCGGGGCTGTCGGTCCCGAGGATCACCCGCTCCGGCTGGCCCAGTTCGAACGCGGTGCGCATGGCGAACAGCGCCATCTTCTCGTTGCCGTTGTGGACGATCTCGATGCCGCGCGCGCAGCTTTCGCACAGGCAGCGGACCTGGGATTGCGGCAGCGCGGTGTGGCCGCCGTTGATATGGCCGATGATGTCGGCATCGGCCTCCAGGACCACGTCGGCATCGATCAGGCCCGAGCCGGGGATCGACGGGCCGCCGGTATGAATGGTGCTCTGGATGCCGTATTTGCGCGCCCAGGCGACCATCTGCTTGGCTTCCGCGCCGGCCTTCACACCGCCGAGCCCGACCTCGCCCAGAAGCTTCACGCCAGCGTCGGCCATATCCTTGAAGTCCTGCTCGACCATGCCCTTTTCGATGACCGGAGCGCCGGCGTGCACCTTGACGCCGCCGGGCCGCAGGTTGTGGAAGGCGCGCTGGGCAAAGATCGCCATCGCCTTCAGGCCGGTGATGTCTCGCGGCCGCCCCGGAACGTGCACCTCGCCGGCCGAGATCATGGTGGTGACCCCGCCGTTGAGAAAGCTGTCGATCCAGCCGAACTGGTTCTGGCGCGGCGTCCAGTCGCCGAGCACCGGGTGGACATGACTATCGATCAGGCCCGGAGTGACGGTTGAGCCATGGGCATCGACGATCCTGTCGGCACCGCCGGTATCGCAGTCCTTGTCAGCGCCGACATCGGTGATACGGCCGTTCACCGCAACGATGGTATCGCCGTCGAGGATCGGCTGCTTGAGGTCGCCCGACAGAATGAGCCCGATATTGCGAATGA
>CAYWVA010000659.1:0-1506 GCA_964461545.1 uncultured Rhizobiaceae bacterium
CCATGCTCCTGCCCTCGCCCCTCGTGCGTGGCCGGCTGATCCGGCGGTACAAGCGGTTCCTTGCCGACGTGGCGCTCGATGCGGGCGGCGAGATCACGGCTGCGTGCCCGAATACGGGTGCGATGCTGGGGCTCGACGCGCCGGGCAGCGTCGTATGGTTGTCGGTGTCGGATAGCCCCAGCCGCATGTACCGCCACACCTGGGAATTGGTGGAGCTCGACAACGGAGCAACGCCCGCCCTCGTCGGCATCAATCCGATGCGGCCGAATAACATCGTCGCCGAGGCGATCGCGGGCGGGCTCATCCCACAGCTCGCCGGATATGAGCGGATGCGGCGTGAGGTGAAGTACGGCGACAACAGCCGGGTCGACATTCTGCTGGAAAGCGACGGCCGACCCGCCTGCTTTGTCGAGGTCAAGAACGTGCATCTGTCGCGCTCACCCGGCCTGGCGGAATTTCCCGACTGCGTCACCGCGCGCGGGCGCCGGCACCTCGCTGAACTGGCGGCCATGGTGGCGGCCGGGGCGCGCGCGGCGATGGTGTATCTGGTGCAGCGCGACGACGCCAAAGCCTTCGCGCTGGCCGGCGACATCGACCCGAAATACCTCGCCGCGTATCGCGCGGCACGGGCCGCCGGCGTGGAGGCGCTCGCATTCAGTTGCAGGCTCACGCGCGAAAATATATCTCTTGAGGGAGCAGTCCCAATCATCGAGCCGCCATGACCTATATCGACGCCGCCGAAGCCCCGCTTGCCAATACCGGGCAGATCAAGTTGTACGGAGCCGAAGGCTTCGCCGGCATGCGCGCCGCAGGGCGGCTGGTGGCGGAAGCCCTCGACATGCTGGCGCACCATGTCAGGCCGGGCGTGACAACGGCCGAGCTTGATCGCCTGGTGCTCGAATTTGCCTTGGCCCACAACGCCGTCCCGGCGCCGCTCTACTACCGCGGCTACCCCAAGGCCATCTGCACCTCGATCAACCATGTGGTGTGCCACGGCATCCCCTCCGACAAGCCGCTCAAGGAAGGCGAGATCGTCAATATCGACGTGACGCTGATCCTCGATGGCTGGCACGGGGATTCGAGCCGCATGTATCCGGTGGGCCGCGTCGCGCGGCGCGCCGAACGGCTGATGGAAGTGACCTACGAGGCGCTGATGCTGGGCATCGCGGCGGTGAAAAGCGGCGCGCGCACCGGCGACATCGGCCATGCCATCCAGGTTTATGCCGAAGCGGAACGCTGCTCGGTGGTGCGCGATTTCTGCGGCCACGGCCTGGGCCGGCTGTTCCACGACGTGCCCAACATCCTGCACTACGGCCGTCCCGGCGAGGGCATCGTGTTGAAGCCCGGCATGTTGTTCACCATCGAGCCGATGATCAATCTCGGCCGGCCGCAGGTGAAGATCCTCTCCGACGGCTGGACGGCGGTGACCCGCGACCGCTCGCTGTCGGCCCAGTTCGAGCACACCATTGGCGTCACCGAGGAGGCTTGCGAGGTTTTCACGCTGTC
>CAYWVA010000660.1:0-1501 GCA_964461545.1 uncultured Rhizobiaceae bacterium
CCTTTCGGTTGTCGCCGAAATGGCGCACCGCCAGGGCATGCGCCAGAACCACCGCGGCCACATGGCCGATCACGATCCCGGCGGTCTGCAGGTTCCAGATCATCCGGGTGCCGTCATAGGTGTTCATGAACGAGGTGGTGACGTGCATGTGGCCGAGCCCGAACAGGTCGGCGCCCGTCGCAAACGGGTCGGACATGGCGATGACGGCATACTGCGCATTGATCAGCAGCACCGGAAGATAATGGGAAAAGTGGAAGGCGATTGAAATCGGCATGATCGAATAGATGAAGGTGCCGAGCCCCGGGGCCAAGCGACCGGACTCGCCAGCCAGCAACCATCCGAGCCGGATTGCTGCGCCGAAGCCGGCCCCGAGCACCATGACGGTCATCAGCAGTCCGACCGTATTGCGGTGCATGACGTCGGTGCGGCCTGGGAACTCCAGCGGGTTGATGCCGCCAAGACCCAGCCACCAGAAGGTGGACGAGAGTCCGTCAAAGGTGACCGCGCTCAAGGTCAGCAGCACGAAGAGGACCCCGCTGAGCGGCAAGGCGCTGCGTTCGATGAGGGCCGCTCCGGGCAGGGCGAGACTCACGTCGTATCGCCTCGGTCGCACCCTGGAGGGCCCGATCACAAGCGGCGACAATCCCCCGATCAGGCGATAGAAGATGGAGAACGGTTCGGCCCGGTCTCGCCAGGCGGCTTCGCCGAACAGGACCATGCCGGCCAAAGTTGCAACCCAGTAGCCGGCGATCGCGTAGGCCAGGCGCTCGGGATCCTCGGGCGCCGGATCGACCAGTTCGAACCAGGCGAATGCGAAGAAGAAGGCGATCGCCGGCCAGTAGCCGAGCCAGTCCGGGTAGCCGAGCGGCGGGGAGCGCGACAGTCGCCCGCCCAAGCCCCGGTCGATCAACCGGTAGGGTCCGGTCCATGGGTTGATGTAGGTCCACAGATTGCCGAACAGCGCATGCAGCAGGGTGACGCCAACCCACCAGATGGTCCACACCATCGTCGGCAGAGGATTGGCGAGGGGATCGCGGCTGCCATAGAGGCCGGCGAGCACGAGGACGGCAAGCAGCAGGAAGGACGCAAGGCTCGCCGGAACCGGCGTGACCGCGGCAATCGATCCGAGCCGCAACCGCGCCTTGGCCAGCCGGTCGACACTGAGCGGCGGCACGAAGACGAGCAGAAGGAAGGAGGCCGCGACCGCAGTCGCCCCGCCAATCAGATAGTAGCCGGTGGGCAGCAGCGGCATGAAAAAGCGCTCCCCGGCATGGGCCAAAGCCGGAGCAGGGCTCAGCAGGGCCGTGGCCGAGATGCCCGCCAGGGCAAGCGCACACCCCGTGGAAAGCCGCCGCGGCGCCGACCTAGTGACCGACGCCGACATAGCGGTGAAGCAGGGCGGGGTCGTCTCGCAGTGCGGCGACATCGACAGTCTGGTGGATGCGTCCGCCCTCGACAAATGCAATGCGGTCCGCCACCGGCAGGACGGCGTCGACGCGCT